>CAZZLB010000527.1:0-2554 GCA_964654655.1 uncultured Rhodoferax sp.
GCAGCTGCACAATTACTCGGCAACTACCGCCTGCTCGATTGCGAGTTGTTTGTCACGCTGGAGCCTTGCGCCATGTGCGCCGGTGCCATTCTGCAGGCGCGCCTGAAGCGCGTTGTATTTGGTGCCAGCGATCCCAAGACGGGCGCGGCTGGCTCGGTGATAGACCTGTTCGTGAACCCGCGTCTCAATCATCAGACCTTGGTGCAAGGTGGATTATTGGAAACCGAATGTAGCGCTCTGTTACAAACTTTTTTTCAGGAGCGGCGCCGGCAGGCACGCGGCGGCAATAATCCCTAGATCGATCGACACACGCATGAAAAAAAGCATCTACATCTATTCGCCGTCTGGCGCTGTGCGCGACAAAGCGGCGTTTCGACGCGGTGTCGCGCGGCTGCAGACGCGGGGCTATGAAGTTGAAGTCGATGCCGCCGCGCTGGCCAGCCATTTGCGGTTCGCTGGTGACGATGAAACGCGCCTGGCTGCCATCCACCGCGCTGCCGCCAGTGGCGCGGATGTCGCCCTGATTTCGCGCGGTGGTTATGGGCTGACCCGGATACTCCGTGGCATCCATTACAACAAGGTGGCCAAAGCCATTGAGAACGGCATGCTGTTTGTGGGAATCAGCGACTTCACCGCGTTTCAGAACGCCGTTTTGGCGCAGACAGGCGCCGTCACCTGGGCCGGTCCGGCTTTGTGCGAAGGTTTTGGTGTCGGTGGCAAGCCCAACCTTGCGGACGGCCACGGGCGTGCTGAAGTGAAACTACCCGACGACATCATGGAAGCCTGTTTTGATGATCTCACCAGCGGGCAAGGGGAGGGCGCCGGCTGGCGCCAGAGTCGGGATGGTGATCCGACCGTGACTGCCCGGCACTTCCGCAAGGCAACCTTGTGGGGTGGCAACCTGTCGGTGCTGACGTCCCTGCTCGGAACGCCGTACTTTCCGCAGGTGAAGGCAGGCATCCTGTTTCTCGAGGATGTCGCGGAGCATCCATATCGGATTGAGCGCATGTTGACGCAACTGCTTCATGCTGGCGTTCTGGCGCGGCAGAAGGCGATTGTGCTGGGGCAGTTCACCGAATACTCCCTCGTGGCCCATGATCGAGGCTACAAATTGGCC
Source organism: uncultured Rhodoferax sp. (assembly GCA_964654655.1). Taxonomy (GTDB): domain Bacteria; phylum Pseudomonadota; class Gammaproteobacteria; order Burkholderiales; family Burkholderiaceae_C; genus Rhodoferax. The sequence goes on from CAZZLB010000527.1 coordinate 1,118, forward strand.
ACCGTCGTGCGTTGGTTGCGCCAGCAGGTCGGGGTTCCGGTGGTCACCAACTTGCCCTACGGTCATATTCCAACCAAAGTCCTTCTGCCGGTCGGCGCAACCGTGGACATGATGCTCGATGGTCGGGATGCCTTGCTCTATTGGGGCGCTGCATCCTAGGGCGGGTTATGCCCTAAACTGTGCACAGGTTCAAGAAATAGAATTGGTCCGGAATGAGTGTTCACGCTACCGTTGTTTTCACCGATCTGTTCGGAAGCACAAGTGTCTACGAGGCATTGGGCAATGCGCAGGCCACACAGGCTGTTACCCAGGTAACCAGTTGGATTGCGGCCACGATCGGCGCGCATGGCGGTAGGGTTGTCAAGCTGTTGGGTGACGGCGTACTGGCTTTGTTTAGAAGCAATCGATCCGCCATCAACGCGGTGGTTGAGATACAAAGAAAGCATCAGGAACGCATGGCTCGGGTTGCCCTCGCGCACCGCTTGCCCATACGCATCGGTGTTGCGTGTGGCGATGTGGAAATTGTCGCCACCGAGGATTGTTATGGTGATGCAGTCAACGTCGCTGCACGCCTGAGCGACCTCTCCGGTGCCAACCAGATTTGGGCCAACAGCGCAGCGCTCGAAGGAATCAATGAGGCCGAGGGAGTGAGGTTTCGGGTATTGGGTCCCATCAGCATACGTGGGCGCGCCGAGCCTTGCACGGTGCATCAGGTCGATTGGGAAGATGACGCGGCATCGTCCTTGCTGACCATGCAATCCGACATGGTTCCCCTGTTTGACCCGTCTGAGGTCGATACCCTCGGAGGCCAGATTGAACTTGTCTGGATGGACACCAAGAGGTCTTTCAAGTCTTTTGATCTTCCGATCCATATCGGCCGTTTGCGGCAGGCCGAGTTTGTAGTCGATGATCCGCGGGTTTCACGTACCCATGCACGCATCGACTGGCGCAATGGCAACATGATTTTGGTGGACCTGAGTTCCTACGGTTGCTGGCTGCGGTTCTCTGGCGACGGCTCTGATCTGTTGCTGCGGCGTGAGGAGTGCGTGCTGCATGGGCAGGGCGAGATATCGCTGGGGTCGTCCTTTGCCGACGTGAGCGCACCGACGCTGCGATTCTCGGTTTCACAGCCGTTCGGAGCGACGCAGACGCCGTTCTGATTCCGAATGGCTTGTGCTGATAGTTTGGTTAACATAATATACATCGTATGAAGTACAGTCACAGGTCAAACTACAGAAAAACCTGTCCCCATGACCCGCAAACCCGCGCCCAGCTTGGCTCCCGGCTGCACTATGCCCGCGTACGCCTTGGCTGGTCAGTCGAGGATGCAGGGAAATATTTTCAGGTCACGGATCGCACTTGGCATAACTGGGAGTCTGGTGCGCATCGCATCCCGTTTGCCGTCTACAAGCTGCTGCGGGTGCTGGCCCGGCTGGA
>CAZZLB010000528.1:0-2550 GCA_964654655.1 uncultured Rhodoferax sp.
GTCATCAAATTTGTCGGTGTAGCGGAGTCGCTCGTCGGGAGTCAGTTCGAGATACTCGCCACCAAAAGCATGCTCGCCGCCTGTTCCGAAATTGCTGAACGACATCCTGAAGCTGCCACCGACCCTGGCGTCCATGTGATGAACCTTGCACGTGAAACCATAGGGTGGTATCCACTTTGCCATGGCGTCGGCATTCAGAAACGCCCGATAGATGCGCTCCGCAGGTGCGCGCAGCACGCGATGCAGTCGCACGGTACCTGTAGGCATGGTCAATTCTCCAGTTGATGCCGCACGCACGTGTCAGCACGGTCCAATGTAGCCAATGCTCATGGTGTCTTCCTGAAACTCACCAAGGTTGGAAAATCAAAACTCGTCTAGCGGAAACACAGGATGCTTTACTCTGGCAAACGGGAACAGCCGGTAGTCGGAACTGGTGACACCCGGACTGTCGCATTCGATCAGCGCTTGGGCGAGTGGCTCAAAAACAGGCCGGCAATACATGCGGGATTTCAACAATAGAAAGCGGTGCAGTCGAGGATTCAGTCCAACGCAATCGAAAACACCCAGATCCCAGGGCTCATGGGGAAGTTCAGTCACCACGATTTGAGCAGCACCGATATCGAGCCATACGGTGCGCCCCATGCAGCAGCGCTGTCCGGTGTAGATAGGGCCGCTGACAGTGTATTCACCATCACTGATGGCGCGCACCGTACCTTGCACCAGCATGGGTTGCTTGACGATTCCCAGCTGGATCAGCGCGACCTTGTTGCCCAGGGCAATGCTGACGCTTGTGCCTACCCCGGCTTCGATGAGGGTGTTGACGGCCTGGGCGTCGCACAGCGGGCCGACCGCGATGTCCTGCAGCCCCTGCGACAACGCTGCTTGCAGCACGTCCATGGTGTCGCAGGTGCCGCCAGACATGCAGTTGTCGCTGTGATCGAGCAGCAACACCGGCCGACTGGCGCCCACGGCCTGTGCCTGCGCTCGTGCCAGCGATGCCACCAAGGATTCACTTTCGTACACAAACCCAGCCCGGTCGGCCCAGATCTGCTCGGCGATTCCATCCGCAACGGCTTGGGCGGCTGACCTGCCTGCGTCGGTATCCAGGCCGGTTACAACAACGCTGACGCAGGGAGATTCAATATCCGCCAGTGAAAAGCCGCTAAAGATGGACACCGCCGGCATGCCTTCACGCTCGGCATCGCGCGCGGCCTGCACTGCCCGCGCCATGGCACCGTGCAAAGTGGTGCTGCGCAGCGTATGGCTCATGAGCGGTAACTGGCGCCAGCGCACGGTATAGCCTTGCTCTGCACGCAGCATGGCCAACAACAGGCGGCCAGCATGTTCGCCGGTTTCATACATGTCAACATGTGGGTAAGTCTTGAAGCCCACCACCACATCCGCGTTGGCAATGATCTTCTGCGTGATATTTCCGTGCAGGTCCAGTGCCACGCCAACCGGCACACCTGGCGCACACGCGCGTATTCGTTGCAGCAAGTCACCTTCGCCGTCGAAGCTGTTTTCTGCCACCATGGCGCCATGCAAGTCCAGCAGAATGGCATCGCAGCCAGGCACGGCGTCCAGAATGCACCCGGTGAGTTCGTCATAAGCCTGTGCCTGCACCGGTCCACTCGGGTTGGCTGTGGCAGATACTGGCGTTACCAGGGTCGCGCCGAGACCCTGCGCCAGATCAATGAAGGCGGCCATCGCGGTGCGCATGCCCAGGTTGTTGCGGTAGGCTGCCTCACCGTAGCTCGGGGTAAACGATGCCAATGGTGTTGGCACAGGTGAGAAGGTGTTTGTCTCGTGATTCAGGCGCGCAATCAGGATCTTCATAGGGTGGCCCTGGTTTTATTGATCACTATCATTTCGGTTTACCGTCAAAGACTCATGCCAGGCCGACACCCAGATAGCGGTCTTTCACCGCCACATCAGCCAGAAAGGCGGCGTTGTTCGCACTGTAAACGATGCTGCCCTGCTCGATGATGCAGTGCCGGTCGGCCAGTTGGGTGCAGACTTCCAGGTTCTGCTCAACCAGCAGGATCGCGACGCCAGCGGCCTTGATGCTCTTGAGCTGGGCAACAATTTCTTCCACGATCACCGGCGCCAACCCCTCGACCGGCTCATCGAGCATCAGCAGTTTGGGGTCGTTCATCAGTGCGCGGGCAATGGCCAGCATCTGCTGTTCCCCGCCAGAGAGTTGGCCGCCGCCGTTTTTGCTGCGCTCCATCAGGCGCGGGAAGATGCGGTAGATGTCCTTCAGCTGCCAGGGTGACTTCTGTCGCTGGCCAAGGAGCAGGTTTTCTTCCACTGTGAGAAGTTTGAAAATGCCCCGATGTTCCGGTACCAGGCAGACGCCGCGCCGGGCGATCACGTGTGGTGCCAGGCCCGCGATGGACTGCCCACAAAACCGGATCACACCCTGTGTGGCCGGCACCACCCCGACGATGGTTTTGAGCGTGGTGGTCTTTCCCGCGCCATTGCGCCCGAGCAGTGTCACCAGTTCGCCGTCATTGATTTGCAACGATACGCCCTGCAACACATGGCTCT
>CAZZLB010000529.1:0-2545 GCA_964654655.1 uncultured Rhodoferax sp.
AAGCGCAACGCACTTACCGTGGGCCATTTCGGACTAATACCCAGGGCAGGACGATCGCGATGAGGTAGCGCTACCGGAAAAACTTGATTCTCAAGAAATGAAAAGGCAGTCGATGCAGGTCTAGCCAGCATCCGAGCCGAAGACGCCCGTCAGATGTGGGTAGCGTGCAAGCAATTCGGTTCGGCCTTGTTCCGCGCGTTGCTTCCATCCGGCGCCGCGGCCGGTGGCGTCCTGCCACGCGCTGAACACTCTTTCAGAAGCTCCGTGGGCGAGGTGCCACTCCAGCAGTGCGGCAGCCTGCACGAGGTCCTTGTTCGATTTGGCGCGCTGCGCAATGGGTCTTTCGCCGAACACAATGAGTTTGTGCACAGCGTAGCGCGCGGGGTCGGGAAGATTCACGACGCAGGCACCAGAGCCGGAAAAGGCCACCCCCTGGGTCGTCCCTTCCAGAGAAAACTCCATGAATTTCAGTGGTTCGAGTACCAGGCCCAGGCCCTCCATCCGAACTACGCCGTTGGCCGATTCGCGCCCTGCGCTGCTTGTAAGGAAATCAATGCGAAGCTCCGGGTCGTCGGGGTTGCGGTACTGTGCGCCGGTGCCGCCAGAGAATTCACGCACCGGCAGCAATCCCATCTCGAGCGAGGTGATGGCATCGTGCACTGACATGCTGATGTTGGCAGGCAAGGCAATCGAAATGTTTTTGCCTGCATGTGCAAAGTCAACATCCAGGGTCTTGTCGCCTGACATCCAACGCACCCCGAGCATGTTGCCAAATGCAGTAAAGGCATGCGTGCCAATGAGAACGCCACCCGCCTTGAAGAAACCGTAAGCCGAAAGCTTTTGTACGATTCGAAAGTGCTTGTCCAGCATCTCGGTGCATCCCAGAGCTTTCGACGCCGCCGCACGTTTCTTCAGAAGGTCCTGGCGCCCGCCCAGCGCCGCCTTGTAATTGGCGACCAGTGACTGGACTCGCTCGCTGTTGGGGCCGACGTAAGCCATGCGGCCAGTGCCGTCAATGTCGCGGTAGCCAAAATAAATGTATTCATGGCCCCGAATGCTTCGCTTGTGAAAGGCGCCAGTCAGCAGAGAAAACGGCGCCATATCGTTTGCCAATGAGGCGTCGAACATCTCTGAATAAGATGCCTGCGCGCTCAGCGATAGCTCGGTCGATAGGGTTTGCATGACAGGCAGACGTTACTACACATTCTTCATTTTGTATAGTAACTACAGAAACACAAGAAAACGGCCACCTGGTGCGGTGGTCGAACCCTCTCGGAAGGTCTTATGCCCGTAACCGTTCGCTAAGGCAACTGGTAGGTGTAGGTCACGCCAATGACGTTGACGCTCTGGTTGGCCTTTTGCAGCACCGTGCTGCCGTCCGAATAGACGTAGGGAACACCGTTGAGGCTCCAGGTCCAGTCGTTGACGTTGTTGCGCTGGTGCACAAAGTCAACACGCACTGACGAACCTTTTTCGAGGGCGTATTTGCCGAACAGTTTGAGCGCAGTCTGGCTGTACAGGATGTCAGGCAGGCCACCGGTGGCTGCCAGAAGGGCGACCGAATCGCTGCCGGCCAGGCTGTCCAGGGTCTGGCCGTAAACGCTCTTGTCGCCGGCGTAGGACAGGCTGCCGCCGACGTCGAACTTGGCGTTGATCTTGCCGTTGGCACCAATGCTGGCACCGATGTTGCTGTTGTCAAACGCCATCAGGTAAGCGGCTGCGCGCGCCTGGTTCAGGCTCTGCTGGCTGCTCGACAAAGTGCCGGTCAGGCCCCAGTTGTCGGACAGGGTGTAGGCCCAGTCCAGACTGAACTGGTGCACACCGGTGTCACGCAGGCCGTAGTTGCTCGGCGTGGTGAAGCGGTCGCTGCCGCTCTCGGCGCTGATCTGCAGCGACAGCGCCTCGCTGGCCTGCCAGTCGGCAAACAGCTTGACCTTGTTGCGCTGGCGGTCTGACAGCGTTGGCATGAAGACGGATGTCGGCAGCAAACCCGTGACCGGATCGGCCGGATTGATCACCTCGGTGACGCCCACGCCGCTGTTGTCTTTGAGCCAGTTGGAGCCATCTCGGTTGCTGCGTGACAGGGCGACGCTGCCGGTCAAAGTCTCAGCCAGGCGACCCCGCAGTTCGGCACGGACCGTGTTCTCGTTGGTCTTCTGGCGCAGTGCGCTGATGCCGGAGATGGCGCTGCTGGCGGTGAATTCACCTCGGTCAATGGTTTCGCGATCGGCGCCCAGCGTGCCGCGGTAGTCGCTGTTGAACTGCCAGCTGGCCTGCAGCTTGGCATTGCCCTTCTGGCTCGACAGAGTGCGATTGGTGTAGGTGAAGGGCAGCGCCGGCAGCGCGGGGACTGCGCCTTCGATGTTGTAGGCGGCCAGCGGTGTCTGGTCTTCCTTCTTTTCGTAGCGCAGGTCGGCCAGCAGGGACAGCTCACGCACCGGGCGCGAGCTCAGGCTGAGCTTGGCCAGCGAGTTGCGAACCTGGCCGTCCAGATTGCTCACGCCAGCCGGGGCGCCGGTCAAGCCGGCAGCGGCAAAGTCGGCGT
>CAZZLB010000530.1:0-2543 GCA_964654655.1 uncultured Rhodoferax sp.
GGTCAACCCCGGCGCGCTGGGCTCGGTGCTCGGCGCCCCGCTCAAGTCGTTCGTTGCGCCCCAGGAGACTCCTCATGCGCTGATGACGACGCAGCCCGCCGCGGCTCAAGCTCCTGCCGCGGCGGGTCCTGCGACCGGCGAGGGTGACGCTCATGACTAAGCCCGACCCCTACATCGTCTCGCGCGTCAAGCTTGCCCGCCGCCAGCGCGTGGCCGAGCGCGTCTGCTGGCTGGTCCTGGGGCTGGTGGCGCTGCTCGCCGCCTACCACGTCTTCTCGCTGTCCGCGCAGGCAGGAGGCGCCGCTTGACGACGGACGCGACACCGCTGGTCGTGGACATCGTCCGCATCTCGGCCGACGGCCTGCTCGCGTCGCCTGCGCACAGTGGTCAACCGCTGGGCGAACTGGTCTGCGAGCCGGGCCGGATCAAGCTCACCGCCTGCTACCAGACCGCCGACGAGCTTGAGCGGAACATCGAAGCGTCGGTGCTCATTCAGCCCGGCGCCGGTCACCAGGTCCACCGCGGCGAGTGCGAGCGGTTCGCCGTCGACAGCGTCGAGTGGGATGTGGTCGAGTGCTGGGTCACCACCACCGTCGGCGCGCTCGCGGTCCGCATCGTGGCGACCGCCGGCAGCGAGCCGGGCGAGTGGAACTTTGCGGCGGGGAGGGCGACGTGAGCGTCAAGCCATCGCCGAAATCTGCCGTAGCCACGCGTGCGCGAGCCAGGGCCAAGCTCTGTGGCGAGTTGTTCGGCTCGGGCATGCTCTGGGAAGAGGTTGCGCAGGCCGCCAAGGTCAGCGAGTCGACCGCTCGCCACTGTCGCGACTCGTACCCCGACGAGTTCCACGAGGGCTTCGCCATCGGGCTCGCCAAGCTTGAAATCGAGCACATCCCGCGGGCCATCCAGACACAGGCCACGCTCCTCGACGGCGCCGAGAAGGACGAGGTCCGCGCCAAGGTGGCTGCTGACCTGCGGGCCGAGCACGGGCGTAGCCTGGACCGGCTGACCAAGGCCGAGGGCATCCTGATCCGCATCGCAGAGGAAGACATCGCCCCGAGGTTCGACGCGGCGGTTGTGGCGGCGCTGGCTTGTGTGCCGGAAGGGAGTCGCGATGAGTGCGAACGCGCTATGCGTGCCGCCTTCGCTGCGTAGCTCTCTGCGCCACGCGGCACAGCATGCAGCCACCAAGCGCGCCGACCTGCGCGACGTGTCGGCGGTGCCGACCTTCACCGCAGGCTACACGCCCAGCGCCAAACAACGCCTGTTGCACGAGTCGACCGCGGCCAACCTGCTCTACGGCGGCGCGGCCGGCGGCGGCAAGTCGCGCGGGTTCCGCGAGGACATGCGGCTGTTCGCCCTGTCGACGCCGAAGGCCAACATCCTGCTCCTGCGCCGCACGCACACGGAGCTGCGCGACAACCACCGCCAGCCGGCCATGCTCGAGTGGCACGCCGACGGAGCCCGCTTCAACACCAGCGAGAACGTCGTCACGTTCGGCAACGGCGCCCGCGTCATCATGGGCCACTGCCACAACGATGGCGACGTGATGCGCTACCTCGGGCAGGAGTACGACCGCGTCTACTTCGACGAGCTGACCACCTTCACTGAGACCATGTACGACATGGTCTGCTCGCGGCTGCGCAGCGCCAAGCCGGGACTGATCCCGCGGGCGGTGGCCGGAACGAACCCCGGCGGGGTGGGGCACGCCTGGGTCAAGCGCCGCTGGATTGACCGCGACCCGGTCAAGGCCGACGGCACCGAGCTCGACCTGAGCGGCTACGACTTCATTCAGGCCAAGCTCAGCGACAACCCGATCATCGACACGCCCGAGTACCGCGCCCGGCTGCAGGCCCTCAGCGACGCCAAGCGCAAGGCGTACCTCGGCGGCTCGTGGGACATCTTCGAGGGGCAGTTCTTCCCGGAGTGGTCGGCTGACCTGCACGTCATCGACCCGTTCACGATCCCCGAGTTGTGGCCGCGGGTGTTCGCCTGCGACTACGGCAGCAGCGCGCCGTTCTCGGGCGTCTGGTTGGCCGCCGACCCCGGCACCGAGCCGATGAACGTCTACGTGTACCGCAACTACCACCGGGCCGGCCTGGGCATTGACCAGAACGCGGCCAACTGCGCGGCGTTGTCTGAGGGCGAGCGGTACCGCGCCCGCGTCGGCGACCCGTCCATGTGGGCCAGCGACCGCACCGACCGCGGCAGCCTCGCCGACCAGGCCGGCCGCCATGGGCTCTACCTCGAGCCGGCGTTCAACGATCGTCGCGCGGGCTGGGAACTGATCCGCCAACTGCTGCGCATCTACCCTGACGGCCCGCGGCTGCGTGTGTTCCGCAACTGCGTGGACCTGATCCGCACGCTGCCGTCGCTGGTCTACGACGCGCGCAACGTGGAGGACTGCGACACGCACGGCGATGATCACGACGCCGACGCCCTGCGCTACGCGGTCTGCGAGCTGTTCGGCCTGCGCCGTGCCAAGCCCGGCGAGAAGCAGGCCGCGTCGGCTGGCGTGCAACAGATGGCCTCGCGCCGGTTTGGAG
>CAZZLB010000531.1:0-2537 GCA_964654655.1 uncultured Rhodoferax sp.
GTTCGAAAATCCCTTGCGACTGGGGCGTGGATCTGGCGGCGGGGCCCGGGACGGTATTGCCTCACCTGGCCCGGGCCAAGGCGGCGGTCCTGGTTTATCGCGTCCATGCCCGATGGTTGCTGCAAAACAACCGCCCGGCGGAAGCCCGGGAGGCCTTGCTGGCCGGGCTTTACCTTGGCCGCAATGTGGCGCGCGACGGCTTGCTGATATCCACCCAGGTGCAGATGGCCAACGAGGCCCTGCTGTGCACGTCAGTGGCCGAAAATTATTATCTGTTCGATGTGGAATCCTTCCGATTGCTGGTGGATGGCTTTGAGGCCGGCCCCCCCCCCGGGGAACCATCGCCCAATGCATGACGCAGGAACGCCAGGTATTTTGCACTTGGTATCGGGAGCGAATTTTATCGTTCCAAAAGGAGTTCCCTGGCCACGATGAACAGGTGTTGAAAAACCTGCGCCAATCGCTGCTGGCGGGCGGAATTCTGGAAAGCGAGGGGCACGCCAATTTACCCGATCAGTTGATAAAAGCCGCCGGCGGCACCAGCCAGGGAGTGCTTAATTTGACTTCGTAATTTTAAACGCGCTTATTTTTCCGTTTTTTCGCGCGTTTTGTGTGGGAGCGGATCGCGCGCGCTCGCAGTCGATGGCTCGCTCTCACCTGCCGAAGCACTTCCGCCTCATCGAGGTCACGCCGCGGCAAGTAAAGCACCAGCAACCTTTCGATATCCGCGCAACTCAACAGGGGATTCACCTCCTGCTGTGAATCTCGTTCCATCAGCATAAAGAGCATGGCCATCATGACTAAGGCCATGTGATGGTGCCACCCCGACCATTTCTGCACTTGATAGTCCGCCATGCCGCACGTGCCCTTGGCATCCTCGAACACCCGTTCCACCCAGTAACGTTGGCGTTGTTGACTCACCAACCGGGTTAACGACGTCCGCTCCGGCGCATTGGTCAGGGTGTATTTGCGCTCGGTGCCATCCAGATTCTCGCTCACCAGCAGCGTCAATCGTAACGGAGTCGAATGCGCCGGATCCCACACATACACCTCGCATTGCCAAGCGCGTAATTTTAACGGGCCACGCGTGGTGGCCCGCCCTGTAACGACCGCCGCTTGCGTGGCGTCCGCCAGGACTTTGAGCCGGCGTGCTTCTTGTTTGGGTTCCCGGGTTCGATAAGACTGGCTGGGCCGCCCCAGTTTGCCGGACTTGGGCGGTTCGGGCTGGAAAGGCTTCAGGTAAACGGAAAAGTCCGAAGGCACATCGATGAAAAACGTCTCCTCCAACTCCGTCAGTCGATAGAACGCCTCCGGGCTTTTGCCGTAACCGGCGTCGGCGGCCACCCAGCCAAACTTCAATCCCTGCTGCCGCGCATGGCGAATGATCTCCACCGCCAATTCATCTTTGGTCCGGAAGACTTGCTCCGTTTCGGGTATGCCCGCCGCGGTGCAACGAGCCGGATCATCCGTCCACTCCTTGGGCAGATACAAGCGCGCATCCACCGGCGCCGCCAGAGCGTCCCGGCAGAGCGCACCGAAAACTCCCACTTGGCCGTTGTCCACCTTGCCCAGCCGGCCTAACCATTGCCGGGCCACCCCCACCGATTTCGGGCCTTGCTTTTTAAAACCGCTCTCATCAATTAGCAGACACGCCTGGTGTTCATCGCCCAATAACCGGCTGGCTTCCTGGGCCACCTGGTCCATCACGGCGCGGGCATCCCACTTCGAGTGCGTGAGAAACTGCTGCAGGTTGCGGGCATCGGCTTCGGGCACGACTTCGGCCATGTGCAGCATGTTCTTGCGCCCGCCGCCCTGCATAAGACCTGAGAGGTACTGCCGCGCCCCCTCAGAGACATCGTGCCGATAGGATTTGAAGTGGCCGGAAAAACTTTTCACGAAGTGGACGAAGCGCTGGCATACGCCCCGTAGCGCCGCCTCCTGGGTTTCATTTTTGCTCCTGGGTTTACTGCTGATTCCGTTCGTTTGTCATAACGGTGCTAAATCTACAAAAGATTCTGACTGAGCGCAAGTTTTATCGTTACGAAGTCAAATTAAGCTTGCCAAAGTTAGTGACAGCGCGGTTTTGGAGCTGGTTAGCGATTTCCTTCTGCTCATCTCATAGCTCAGATGCTGCCCGCTCAAAAGGTTCTCGAAGCACACGAGTGATCTTCTCACGTGCCTCCTCTGATTCGATAAGAAGGCGAACGTTTTCCAGAGCCTGCTCGCGGCACCACATCAGGTAAGCCCCAAAAGCACCCACGAGGAGTTCGTGCAACTCGTCCTTTGGTTTCGTTAGGTCTTCCTTGGATAGGGGAAGATTGGCCGGCCGCACCAGTCTCCTCCAAGCTTGAGGTAATCTCAAGGGTGAGTCTCCTTGTTGAGCAGGATAAGCTGTTGCAAGGCACTGTTCGGAGCTTGGGTGTTAGTTCTCACGGATATGGCGTGGAGTTACTTTGCATTTCATTCTCCCTTTAGTTGCTGAGTAACTTGCCGCAATTATATAAGCGATACTTTAATTGCGTACACTCTATCGTCCT
>CAZZLB010000532.1:0-2532 GCA_964654655.1 uncultured Rhodoferax sp.
ACGCAATGCACGCAAGCTTTCGGGCGGCCAGCAGCAACGTGTGGCGATGGCACGTGCCTGGGCACTTGAGCCACAGGTTCTGCTGCTCGATGAGCCAACGGCCAGTCTGGACCCGCACGCCAAGCGCGAAGTCGAAGCGTTGTTGCAGGAATTTGCAAATTCCGCAGCTGATCTGACACTGGTGTTCGCCAGTCACAACCTGGGTCAGGTCAAGCGCCTGGCGAGTCGCGTCATCTATCTGGAACACGGGCGCCTGATGGCTGATTTGCCAGTGGCGGATTTTTTCAACGGCCCCTTGTTGCAAGAGCAATATCCGGCCGCCCATCTTTTTGTCAAAGGAGAACTTGTATGAAAATTTTGAAGTCCGTACTGGCTGCGGCGCTGCTTGTCGCCTGCGTGGCCGCTCAGGCGCAATCGATTGTTGTGGCTTCGACCACCTCGACCGAGCAGTCGGGTCTTTTTGCCTACCTGTTGCCGGAATTCAGGAAGGCCAGTGGCATCGAGGTCAAGGTAGTGGCATTGGGCACGGGGCAGGCCATCGACATGGGGCGCCGTGGCGATGCCGATGTGCTTTTTGTGCATGACCAGGTCGCTGAAGAAAAGGTGGTGGCGGAGGGTTTTGCCGTCAAACGCTTTCCCGTCATGTACAACGACTTTGTGCTGATTGGGCCGTCTGCGGACCCGGCCAAAACCAAAGGCAACGACATTGTCGAGGCGATGAAGAAGCTGGCGGCCGGCAACGCCTCATTTGTTTCGCGTGGCGACAAGAGCGGAACCCACGCTGCAGAACTTCGTTTCTGGAACATGGCGGGTCTGACCGACAAGAAAGGCGCGGGCTACAAGGAGTGCGGTTGCGGCATGGGACCGGCGCTCAATATTGCATCGAGCAGTGGTGCCTACGTGCTGGCCGATCGTGGAACCTGGCTCAGTTTCAAGAACCGGGCCGACCTGGCGGTGCTGGTCGAGGGCGACAAGCGTCTCTTCAACCAGTATGGCGTGATGCTGGTGAGCCCGGCGAAGCACCCGCACGTCAAGGTGGCAGAAGGGCAGAAGTTTGTTGACTGGGTGCTCTCATCCGCCGGCCAGAATGTGATTGCCGGTTACAAGATTGGTGGTGAGCAACTGTTCTTCCCCAACGCTGGAAGGTGAGTTGACGCCCGAGTTGCTGGTACCTGCTGCTTATGGAGTAACCTTGCACCTGGCGTCTTCGCCCGCTGCCGCTGCATTTGCGCAGGCGCTGTTGGCCCCGGCGGCACAGGAGGTGTTCCGGCGTTTTGGTTTTGCTCCACCTTGAGAAGGAACTGAAATGACGATTTCGATGTACCAGGCCAGCGTTCCCTGCTTTGTGCGCACGCTGGGCAATCTGTCGGCCATTCTGGATAAGGCGCAGGCCCACGTCGATGCCAAGAAGATTGATCCACTGGCGCTGACCAGTTACCGCCTGTATCCCGATATGCTGCCCATGACCCGGCAGGTGCAGATTGCCTGTGACGCTGCCAAGGGACTGATCGCGCGTCTGTCGGGGTTGGACAACCCGGTACATGAAGACAACGAAAAAACACTGGCAGATCTGCAGGCACGCATTGCCAAGACTCTGGCTTTTGTGCAGAGCGTGACGCCGGCGCAACTTGACGGTACGGAAGACAAGGACATCGTGGTCAAGCGTGGCGACATCGAAACGCATTACAAGGGCATGCAGTTCCTGCTCGGCAATGCGCTGCCCAATTTCTACTTTCACGTCACCACGGCCTACAACATCCTGCGCCACAACGGCGTCGATATTGGCAAGCGCGATTACCTTGGCAAGGTCTAACCCAGGATGGCGACACCCTTGATCTGGGCGTACAGCGGCAAGCCCGGCTCCAGTGCCAGCGTGCGTGCCGAGCGCTCGGTGATGCGTGCGAGCAGCGTGCAGCCACCCACATCGAGCGCGACCATGACCTGACCCGGGCTGTCGGGCGCGATGGCGCTGACGCTGGCGCGCAGGATGTTGAGGATGCTGGTGCCACTTTGCTTTTGCAGGGTCAGACTGACGTCGCGCGCCTGGACACGGATGCGCAGGGTCTGGCCGATGCTCTTGTTCTGTATCGGCAAATTCATGAGCCCGCCGCTGAAGGTCGCGGTGCTCAGGTGGTCCTGCTCGTCATGTTGGCTGATGGTCAGTGTCAGCACCGCACCCGCTGCATCGCCATGCGCGAGTGAAAGATCGAGCCGCGTCAGCAAGTCCTCGGCGCGACCGCTGGCAATGACCTTGCCGGTTTCCATCAGCACCAGATGGTCGGCCAGGCGCGCTACCTCATCGATGGCATGGCTGACATAGAGCACCGGCACGTCGAGCTCGTTGTGCAGCTTTTCGAGGTAAGGCAGAACTTCGGCCTTGCGCGCAGCGTCCAGCGCCGCCAGTGGTTCGTCCAGCAGCAAAATGCGCGGGCTGCTGGCCAGGGCGCGTGCGATGGCGACGCGCTGGCGCTCGCCACCCGATAGCGCATCGGGTCTGCGCTGCAGCAGCTGGGCTATGCCGAGCAGTTCAAT
>CAZZLB010000533.1:0-2531 GCA_964654655.1 uncultured Rhodoferax sp.
AGGGTCACGTTCGGCATAACGAAAAAACTCCTATCTAGTGCCTAGATAGGAGCCTAACACCTGTTTCGGAGATGTTCAACACACTCAGATGTCATCCTCAGCGCCACACTGCTCAGCGATGAAGGCGATGAATTCCTCAGCGACTTCGCCGTTGCGGAACACGGGAATCTCGCCCTCAACCAAAGCGTTCGCGATTTCATTGAGTTTGGACTTCTTAGCTGCGTCCTTGGCCCAGCCCTCACCCCAGTGCTTGGCCACTTCTGCCTTGAGCGCAGCGCCATTCTCGGGAACGCCCTTGGTGTAGATCTTGATGTCGTCAGCCTTCTTCGCAGCCTTGAGCGCCTTAGCGGGGGCGGCCTTCTTGGGCTCTTCCTTCACTGGCTCTTCCTTGGCGACAGCGGCCTTGGGCTCTTCCTTGGTGACAGCGGGAGCAGCGGCCTCAGCTTTCGCACCCTTCTCGCTCGCAGGGATTGCGGCCACGCCCAGCTTCTTTGCCCAGCTCTGGTACATGGCATCATCAGCGCATGATGCAAGGTGGACGAAGAATTCAACACGAGCCAACTTCTTTGCTTCTGCGATGAAGCTATTGACAGCCTCTGCGTCAGCGTCGTCTGTAGCGTCGAAGTAGTACGGACGTGCGAACTCGTGGACGCCCATCACGACTGACATGTCGATGCGAACGCGGGTGTTGTTAAATACTTGAGTTCCGAGACACTTAATGTTTAGCATATCTGGTTCCTTTATAACTGGGTAAATCGTTGAAGCATCTATCAGATTGTCAGGACTCGACACGACTATCTGCGCGAGACAATCTGAATAGCTCGCACCATAGCACTGTGACCAAAACTTGCAAGGCTTGTTATAGTCGACACACGAGTTAAAGTTTCGCCGTATCTGGCTCTCTGGAATCTCCCCGGCTTTCACGGCCTCGAGCCTGTCGCGGTTCTTGTTGTGCTCAGTGAGCACTTGCTGAACGTCGAGATATGCGAGGGGAATGTACACTGTACGTGCCTGCGCCTTCGCCCTCCCAGCATACTCAGAAAGTTTCTCTTGAGGCTTAGGGTTCGTCTTGGGCTTGGTGACGACGCGGTATGCAACGCCCGCAAAATTGTTGATGTTGAGCCCAAGCTCTGCAGCAATCTCATCCGCGTGCGAAGCGTAGACGTTGAGCTGTGGGTCACGGCGCAGGCGCAGTGGCGTGAGGGTCTGAAACCACGATGTGGTCTTGAGGTCCATGATCCACCAACGCCCTGCCCGGTCAACGCCCACGGCGTCGATGAAGCCGAAGGTCGAGGCCCCGCTTATCTTTCGCTCGCACACAAGTATTTTGAGCCCGCTGGCTTTGGACTCTTGGAAGAGCGCGACGCAGCACGCGAACACTTTATAGATGTCGTCTTCTTCGAGGCCCTCAGCTTCGATTGCGCCAAGTAACATCTGCTTTTTGTATGCAGCGTGCTCATAGAGTGTGGCCTCCATGACCGCGTGAACAGCGGTCCCGAATCTCAGAGCGTAGGCGTCATCCCCCACGTCCTTGTCATAAGCTACGCGCTTCACGCGGTCCAAGTAGACCTTATACTCGCACGTCAAGAAGTCCTTGCCCGTGGAGTAGCTCAGTTGTCCCGGGCCTGAGCGTTCCCGCTCTGGTTTGTCTGCAACTTCTTCCATGGTCAAATGTCCATGTCGTCGTCGTCTGCGAGGGATTCTGCGAAGGATGCAATCTTCTCGCTGTCGTCTTCTTTCTGCTGCTCCTTGAACTTGGGACCACGGGATTGTTGTGCAGGGGTGAGGGTCTTCTGGCCAGGGGCACGAGACAAGTCAGGGTCGCGAAACAGCTTCACGTTGTGGGACGGCTTCCCTTTGAACTTGCCCTTTTCCAGTACGTCCTTACCAGCGTAAACAATCTTAACGTAATCTCCGACGAGGATTTTTGACTTCTCCCACTTGTGTGCAAGATGCCCACAGTGGTTCACTTCAATGACCTCTCCGTTGCCCTCTCGGATAAGGTAATTTTCGTGTCCGAACGTGCCAGTGGTTGTTCCTTCGAACCAACCTTCTGCCACGACTTCGCCGACGCTCATCTTGTCGTAGGGTCGATATGTGTTAAGTCCACCTTCTTCTCGTAGTGCCATCTCGCTTCTCGCTTCTCTCTGCAACCCAACCCTATCCCACTCTGGGACTCGGATTACCAGCCCGTGCCCGGGTGCTGGATTTGTGAGCCACGCGCCTGTCCTCGACGAGTTCGCACATAGGGGTGGAATTCGTGGCGCGTGACTCAATGAGCCTAGCTTCCCGACTCCTCAGAGTCAAGCAGTAGCTCGAACCAACCTCGAGTATCGGTGTAGTCGAAATTTCCCCGGGCGATTTCGATGCGCTCCTGGGGGAGGAGTATGCGCCCACAGCAATCTGTGGTGAGACACTCGGTGGTCGCAAAGCAAATCGAACATAGCTCGCCGTCGCTAAAAGCATTAAGCTTATGGTCCATTTCTGGTCCCTCGAGATTGTTTACCTACGAGGGTACGGTGGACAGCGAG
>CAZZLB010000534.1:0-2528 GCA_964654655.1 uncultured Rhodoferax sp.
ACGCACACGCCCGCATCCTGGGCATTGACGCGAGTGACGCCCTGGCGCTCAAGGGCGTCAAAGGTGTGCTGACCGGCAAGGATTTCAATGGCTGGACCTGGGGCTGGATGCCAAAAACGCGCGAAGAGGCGCCCCTGGCCGTTGAAAAGGTACGCTACTACGGTGAGGCAGTGGCAGCGGTCTGCGCAGTGGACGAAGCTGTCGCTGAGGAAGCCTGTGACCTGATCCGCGTGAGCTACGAGGAACTGCCTGGCGTCTTCAGCGTGGAGGAGGCGATCAAGGAGGGTGCGCCGCTGCTGCATGAAGATCGGCCCGGCAACCTGAGCTGGGACTTTCACATGGACTTCGGCGATGTCGAGGCGGGATTCGCCGAAGCAGACCTGGTGCGTGAACACAAATTCGAGACCGGGCGCGTTCTGACCGGCTTTCTTGAGCCACCGGCGGCTGTGGCGCAGTGGACCGAGGAGGGAATCACTGTATGGTCTGCCAAGCAGAGCCCCTACTTCCACTACCGGCACCTGGCGGCCTGTTTCAATCTGCCCCTGTCAAAAATCAGGGTCATTCAACCCTTCATCGGTGGCGGCTTTGGCGGCACCAAGAACGATTCGGTGGCTGCTGACTTTTGCGCTGTTCTGTTTTCCAGGCGCCTGGGCAAGCCGGTGAAATACCAGTATTCGATGGAAGAGGTGTTTACCACCGCGCGCCGGCGCCACAACTTCACCGTGGTCGCCAAGATGGGCATGAAGAAAGACGGCACCATCACCGCGCTGCAGAACACCGCGTACGCGGAAGGCGGTGCCTACACCGTGATCGGTCCGCTCACGCTGTACCTCAGTGGAGCCTATACCACGCTGCCCTACAAGGTTCCGCACTTCAAGTACGACGCCGCCCGCATATTTACCAACCATCCATCGGGAGCGGCGATGCGCGGGCACGGCGTCACGCACACACGCTTTGCCGCCGAAGTTCTGATGGACATGATGGCTGAGGAACTGGGGCTCGACAGCCTTGAAGTGCGGCTCAAGAATGCGATTGTGGCGCCGCACACCACGGTCAACGGCGTGCACATCAAAACCTGCGGAATCAAGCAGGCCCTGGAGGCGCTGGGCGACAGCCCGGCCTGGCGCGAGCGCAAGGACCGCAAGAAGGACAGGGGGGCCATTGTCCACGGCGTTGGCATCGCCACCGGCACCATGGGTGGTGGATCCAAGCAGCGCGGCCATCAGTCCTGCGCCGCCGTCGTGCGTCTGTGCGAGGACGGCACGGTCAACTACCTGACCGGTGCGACCGATTGCGGGCAGGGCTCCGACACCGTGCTTGTGCAGATCGTGGCCGAGGAACTCGGCATCGGCATGGACGATGTCTCGATCCGTCGCGTCGACACCGCGATGACGCCCTGCGATCCGGGCAGCTACGGCAGCCGCGTCACGATTCTGGCGGGGCAGGCAGCGCAAAAGGCTGCGCGCGAGGTGAAGCGGCAAATGGCCGAATGCGCTAGCGCGAACTGGGGCGAACCGGAAGATGCCATCGTCTTCGCTGGCGCTCAGGTCTTCTCAAACAGGAACCCGTCGCTCAGAATGCCATTTCGCAAGCTGGCGCAGGCGGCCTGCTATTCCGAATCGGGCCGGGTGATCCTGGGCACAGGGTATTCCGACGCCGGCGCGGAAGACTACAACTTCGAAAAGGGTTCCGGCAATTCCGACGTCAACTACAGTTTTGCAGCGCAACTGACCGAGGTGGAGGTTGATCTGGAGACCGGCATCGTCAAGGCCACAGACTTCCTGATTGCCTTCGACAGCGGCAGACCACTGCATCCGGTCAATGTGGAATCGCAAATCGAGGGGGCAGCGGTTCAGGGCCTCGGGCAGGCGTTGTACGAAGAATTCAAGATGGATCACGGCCGAACGCTTAACCCTGATTTTGTGGACTACCGCATGCCCCTGGCGACCGAGGCACCTGACATCCGTGTCATGCACATCATCACCGATGATCCTGATGGGCCACACGGCGCCAAGGAAGCGTCACAGGCAGCCATCGTGTGCTCCCCGCCGTCCATCATTGCGGCGATTCACGACGCCACCGGAATCTGGTTCACCTCGCAACCGGTGACACCTGAAAAACTCCTCAAAGCACTCAAGGAAAAGGCGAACCGATGAACCATCTTCAGAGCGAAGTGCTGGAGTTTCGCAGCCATATCGCACGCTGGGTCGATGAGCGGCTGCTGCCGCAGTCCGGCCGACTGGATGAAGAAGGCGAGTTCGACTTCGAGCTGTTTCGCGAGCTCGGTGCGCTGGGCTACCTGGGCACCATGTACCCGGAGTCGGCCGGTGGCAGTGGTGTGAGCTATCCCTTTACCTGCTTTACTGTCCTGTGCGAGGAACTGGCCAGGGGCTCGATGGGGTTTGCGGCGGGCGTGTGCATGCAGGGATCGACGGCAACCAATACGCTTTACGAATGGGGTAACGACGCCCTCAAGGAACAGTACTTCGCGCCCGCCCTGCGTGGGGAAAAGGTGGGAGCTTTTGCAA
>CAZZLB010000535.1:0-2512 GCA_964654655.1 uncultured Rhodoferax sp.
AAGGAATAAGCGACGGTGATCGCACCTAGTTTTCGCAAGCGACGCGCCCGGCGGCGGTTCGACGGGTGGACAAAAGAGCGGTCACGGATTGCCAATACTGCGAAAGCCCGGTATCGCATGGAGCCAGAAAAAATGAAACAACAGGAGATAAAGCTATGAACTCACTCGACACTAAATCAGCGGCCATAAAAACACCTGAGCCAATCCATATTATCAGCCTTGGTGCCGGAGTCCAGTCGTCCACAATGGCACTGATGGCGGCGTGTGGCGAGATTACGCCGATGCCAAGCTGCGCGATTTTTGCAGACACGGGCGCGGAACCGCCAAGCGTTTATGCGTGGTTAAATTGGCTGGAAAAACAGTTACCGTTCCCGGTGTACCGAGTCACAGAAGGCAAGGGGTTGACTGAGCGCGTGACCACGACGCGCACTAACAAAAAGACCGGGAACGTCTATTACAGCAACATGATTCCAGCTTATGTGCTGAATAGTGATGGCAGCAAGGGTTTGGTTGGTCGTGCCTGTACGTTCGATTTTAAGATCACCCCGATAGATCGCATGGTGCGGAAACTCGCTGGAATCAAACGCGGCCAGAAAACTGTTGGAGTGATTCAATGGATTGGTATTTCATTGGATGAAGTCCAGCGCATGAAGGAAAGCCGCAACCCGTGGAGCAAGCATATCTGGCCACTGATTGACAAGGGTATGAAACGTGCCGACTGCTTGCGCTGGATGGAAAAACATTTTCACCGTACCCCCCCCCGTTCTGCTTGTATCTACTGCCCATTCCATTCCGACCACGAATGGCGCAGACTCAAAAAAAACGAGCCGGAAGCCTTTGCAAAGGCTATTGACGTGGAAAATAAAATTCAAGCGATTCGCAAAACCGTAACCCCGCCGGGCGAGTTTATCAGCTTGCCGTTTCTCCACGTCAGCCGTAAACCGATTGGAGAAGTGGATTTTAGTACCGAAGAAGAACGTGGCCAAGGCAACCTTTTTATCAATGAGTGTGAAGGGATGTGCGGAGTTTAGGTTTAACAGGAAAAAAACTAACAGGAGATAAAGCTATGAACTCACTCGACGAAATGTTAGCCGAACTAGCCGAATACAAACATCTGCACCACAACGCCGTCAGCACGGTCAGTGACCAGCTTGCCAGAATCTCGCAGTTGGTCATGGAGCGGGATCTGTGGAAATCGAAGGCCGAATACTACGCCGGTCTGATTGACCAACTGCCAGCGGAGACACCGGCGCGGGTAGCGAAGGCGAAAACAAAATGAACACCACACAAGAACCGGAGAGGAAATAAAAAAATGTGCCGCCCAGCCAGTTTCATAATTACAAAAACCAAAGTGCTTTGGTCGAGGAACAGTGATTCACATGAAGAAATTATTAACGAATATCGTGTGACGTCCAAGCTCAATGACAGGTCCGACCCGCCCAATTTTGTGCGTGTGGAAATAACTCCACCCAGCGAAACCGACTTTGAAAAGCCGTTGAAAGACTGGGTTTTCGAAGTTGACCAAGACAAAACGCCAGAATGGTTTGACAAAGACGAAGCGGAAATTGCCGTGAGGAAGGTGTTGCCGGAGTGGTTCGATGTAAAAGTAAAAAAAACAGGTCATCATGAAATAAAATCCGGAATGACTGTTTATTTGTGCGGGAATGCCAAGGCTACCTTGTGTGGAAACTCCTCGGCTACCTTACGGGATAACTCCTCGGCTACCTTGCGGGATAACTCCTCGGCTACCTTGTGGGATAACTCCTCCGCTGCCTTGTGTGGAAACTCCTCGGCTACCTTGCGGGATAACTCCTCGGCTACCTTGCGGGATAACTCCTCGGCTACCTTGTGGGGGAACTCCTCGGCTACCTTGTGGGGGAACTCCTCGGCTGACTTGTGGGGGAACTCCAAGGCTACCTTGTGCGGGAACTCCACGGCTACCTTGTATGGGAACTCCAAGGCTACCTTGTGTGATAACTCCACGGCTACATTGTGTGGAAACTCCTCGGCTACCTTGTGGGGGAACTCCTCGGCTACCTTGTGGGGGAACTCCTCGGCTACCTTGTGGGGGAATGCCACGGCTAAGCAAATTTCGGGAGGTGTCGCCAAATTCTTTTGCAAGTTCTCGGTAAAAATTAAGGGAAAATTTTCCGTTGCGATTGACATGACCGGCGAGCAAGCTGTGTGCCACGTCGGGAATGATAAAGAGCGCATCGTGACTGGAGGAAATGAATGAAAGACAGAACGTATGCGGTTATCATCGGCAGCGTCTCGCCGGTGTTCTTTTTCCTAGTCGGCATCTATCATATTGGCCAGCCAATTCCGGTTCACACCGAAACGGTGTATGGCGGACAGCACGCCGTAGATGTTTTGTTTTGCGCAACCTTACTGGCGGTTCCGGGATTTATCGCCGGAAGGCTTTGGGAGCGGAACAGTGACTAAAAAAGAAATTGACGTGACCGGGTAATAATTAGCTTAATAGCTGGCTGTGGTATATCGGGGAATCCGATGT
>CAZZLB010000536.1:0-2508 GCA_964654655.1 uncultured Rhodoferax sp.
GGCCCATGCGCAGTTCGCCAGCGCTACCGATCAGGCTGACAACCGACTTGCGGCCAAAGGTGAAACCTTGGCTGCCGTTCATGCCGGCCAATGCACCACCCGTTGCCTGGTTGTTCACATTGGTAGCAGCGCCAGCGCCATTGTCGTTAGCGACTGCGCCTTCCAGATGGAAGGAAGCCTTCAGACCGCCACCGATGTCTTCAACACCCTTGAAGCCCAGACGGCTGCTGTTGTAGCTCGAATTGGTCAGGGCAGTCTTGTTGGACGTATCGCCATTGCCGATGGAAACAGCAGCGTCAACAATACCAAAAATCGTAACCGACGATTGTGCGGAAGCAGCGCCGACTACAGCCAGGGCAGCCAGAGCAATGAGGGATCTTTTCATATGAATTTACTCCAAGGTTAAACATAGGGCTCCGGATAGATACTTTCGGACCCCGGGCCAACCTCCTATTTCAGGAAGTTAGATGGATTGAACCAGAGCCCGACGAGCTTGGCAAAGAAAACCCCCGTAAACTTTGGCAAAGCTGACGCTTTCGTTGTGGGCCTGCAACAAGTTGATACAGGTGGGCTTCATCACCAATGCACCAGATCATCGATTGACCATAATTCAGTACATGTATAGAATACTGGTCATGAACGGCTCTCTAGAGAATATCGGCAAAACCCTTCGGTCCTTGAGACTCTCAAAAGGCATGTCACAGCAAGCGCTGGCCGCTGCCGCGGGCATCAGTCGGACTACGCTGATCCAGATGGAGAAGGGCAAGGATGCCCAGGTCTCAAGCTTTGAATTGGCAGGACAGGTCCTCGGGGTTGAATTTGGATTGCTGTCAGAACGCCCGGACATAAGCAAGCGCCGCCAGGCACGAGCGGATCACCAATTCAAACTGGCAGCCTCACGGGAAAAACATTTGAAACTGGCTGTGAAATTTGCTTTGGGGGGTGCCGAGGCCATCGCACTCAAGGAAGATGCCCTTCGCATGGTCCAACTCTGGAAAGACAAGGACCTGTGCAGCCCGGTCTACATCGAACGGTGGCTCGAAATCCTGAGCACAGAACCGAAACAGGTCGCAAAGAAGTTGTTGACAATGGACGACGAGTGGGGCCCGGCATTGCGTCAGAACACCCCTTTTGCGCTGACCAACGCATGAAAGTCGAAGACGTCGACCGCATATTGAGCGCGATCCGCAGCAGCAGCGGGCTCGACGAATTCGTTGTGATCGGGAGCTTGTCGGCGCTTGGCATCAGCGGCGACAAGCTGCCAGCGCGAATGACCCAATCGATGGAGGTGGACGCCTACCCGGAGCGAGACCCGAACCGGGCGCAGGAGTTCTCAAAAGAATTCGGCGAGGACAGCGCCTTTCACCATGAGCACGGTTATTACTTCGATGCGGTCAGTCCGGACCTTCCCACCTTGCCAGAGGGCTGGCAGACCAGGATGGTCCGCCAGGTGCTTGCCTCCGGTGTGAAAGTGAAATACCTCGATTCCAACGACTGTGCTGTCTCCAAGTACGCGCGCTCAGAGCCAAAGGACCGCCAATGGATACGCGCCGGCATTGAAGCGGGTATCCTGTCCTTGCCAATGATCGACTATCGAATGCGTGCGACGCTCTTCCTGGACGATGAGGAGCAGCAAAAAGCCAGGGCATCCCTGGTCGAAGACAAACTCTGGTTTGAGTCACTGCGTGCACGCCCCTAATGATCGAACCCTTTATCAATTGGAAAACGACAGATGGACCTCCTGTTAAGCACTGCCGACTCGGCACTGCGCACCCTGTTTGCCACACCACGCGCCAGCCAGGCCTGCCCGACGCTCTCGATGCAGGAAACAGTATTGACAGATACCGAGAAGGCGCACTCGGGCGCCCTGATGCGGGTGAATCATGTGGGCGAGGTGTGCGCCCAGGCGCTTTACACGGCTCAGGCTTTTGCCACCAGCAATACAGGCCTTCGAGCCCATTTTCTGCGCGCCAGCGCCGAGGAGACCGATCACCTGGCCTGGACTGAGCAACGCCTCCAGGAATTGGGCCAGCGCAAATCCCTGCTCAATCCCCTCTGGTACTGCGCTGCCTTCGGGCTGGGACTGATTGCCGGACGACTCGGCGACCCGCTCAGCCTGGGCTTTGTGGTGGAAACCGAAAACCAGGTCGAAGCGCATCTCGAGGGCCACCTCAGCAGCTTGCCGGCCCACGACCACGCCTCACGCGCCATCGTGGCACAGATGAAAGACGATGAAGCACGGCACGCGCTGGACGCCCGGCAGGCCGGCGCGGCGGAGTTGCCGCCTGCGGTCAAAAGCCTGATGACAATGGCAGCCAAGGTCATGACCACGGTAGCACACCGGATCTGAGTCAAGCCTCCAGCAACTCGAAACTGGTGCTGATGTCCGCGGTCTTGCCCAGCATGATGCTGGCGGAACAGTATTTCTCGTGACTCATGGCAATGGCGCGCTCTACCGCTGCCGCTGGCAAGGCCTTGCCGCTCACACTGAAATGCATGTGGATGCGG
>CAZZLB010000537.1:0-2507 GCA_964654655.1 uncultured Rhodoferax sp.
TGCGTGAGGGCAAGCATCTGCGCCCGTGGCAGAAGCTGGGTGCGCACCTGACGCGCCAGGATGGTGTCTCTGGCACCGTGTTTGCCGTCTGGGCACCCAATGCACAGCGGGTGTCGGTGGTGGGTGACTTCAACCAGTGGGATGGCCGCCTTAATGTGATGGTATTGCGCCAGGACTGTGCGGTCTGGGAGATTTTTGTTCCCGGCGTGCAGGCCGGTGCCCTGTACAAGTTTGAAGTGATCGACGTGCATGGGCATCTCACGCTCAAGGCCGACCCGTATGCGCTGCGCAGCGAAGGAGCACCTGGCAACGCCGCCGTGGTCTGCGACTGGCCCAGCGCTGACAGCGCAATGGCATCCGATCCTTCGCCCGATTTGCACAGCGACCTCTCCACGCCCGTGGCCATCTACGAGGTGCACGCCGGCTCCTGGCGCCGCCCCGGTGGTCAGGTGCCGGACTGGGACTTTCTGGCGGGCTCGCTGGTACCCTACGTGGCGGAACTGGGCTTTACCCACATCGAGCTGCTGCCCATCACCGAACACCCTTTTTACGGCTCCTGGGGCTACCAGCCTACGGGTCTGTATGCACCAACGGCGCGCTACGGCTCGCCGCGTGCGCTGCGCCGCTTCATCGCCACGGCACATGCGGCCGGCCTCAAGGTGATTCTGGATTGGGTGCCTGGCCACTTTCCGTCCGACGACTACGCGCTGGCTCGCTTTGACGGCACCGCCCTGTACGAACACGCCGATCCGCGTGAAGGTTTTCACGAAGACTGGAACACGCTGATCTACAACTTTGGCCGCAACGAGGTGCGAAATTTTCTGGTGGGCAGCGCGTTGTTCTGGATCGAGCAGTACGCGGTAGATGGTTTGCGCGTGGATGCGGTGGCGTCCATGCTGTACCGCGACTACAGCCGCGCCGCCGGGCAGTGGCTGCCCAACCGCGATGGCGGGCGCGAGAACTACGAGGCGATTGACTTTCTGAAGCAAACCAACCAGACCCTGCACGCGGAAGCGCCAGGCGCGCTGACGCTGGCCGAAGAGTCCACCGCTTTCCCGCGCGTCACCGGTGCTGCCAGCCAAGGTGGCCTGGGCTTTGACTTCAAATGGAACATGGGCTGGATGAACGACACACTGGCCTATTTCGCGCTGGACCCGGTGCATCGTCGCTGGCACCACCACCGCATCACCTTTGCCCTGACTTACGCCTGGAGCGAGCGTTTCGTACTGCCACTCTCGCACGACGAGGTGGTGCACGGCAAGGGCTCGCTGCTGGTCAAGATGTCGGGCGACGCCTGGCAAAAGCGCGCCAACCTGCGCGCGCTGTACGCGCTGATGTATGCATTCCCGGGCAAGAAGCTGCTGTTCATGGGAAGCGAGCTGGCCACGCCGCACGAATGGAACCACGATGGCGAGTTGGACTGGGGCTTGCTGCAGGACCCGGCGCATGCCGGTGTGCAGCGCCTGGTGCGCGACCTCAATCGCCTTTACCGCACCCTGCCCAGCCTGTACGCGTACGACAACGATGCCCGTGGTTTTCGCTGGATCGAGGCCGACGACGCCGACCATTCGGTTTACAGCTTTCTGCGCCTGGGCGCCGCGCCGCAGCAGCAATTGCTGGCGGTGTGCAACCTGACGCCGGTGCCGAGATCGGGCTGGCGTATCGGCGTGCCGCAGGGCGGACTGTGGCGCGAGGTTCTGAACACCGACTCGAATCACTACGGCGGCAGCAACATCGGCAACCACGGTGGCGTCAATGCAGAACCGGTGCCCATGCACGGACAGGCCCAGTCACTGAGCCTGAACCTGCCACCGCTGGCGGTGGTCTGGTTCGAACTTGCGAGCAATCCATGAATGAACTTGCCCGCCCCGCCAGCCGCGACGCCTGCGCGCCCGGGCGACCCTGGCCCATGGGCGTGACGCCCAGCGTGGTTGACGGCAAGAGCGGGCTCAATGTGGCGGTGTATGCACGAAATGCCACGGCGGTGGAGCTCTGCCTGTTTGACGATGCGGCGGGACCCGAGACGGCGCGCATCCGCCTGAGCGCCTGCAGCGACGGCGTCTGGCACGGCTTTGTGGCGGGTCTGGGTGTGGGTCAGCGTTACGGATTGCGTGCGCACGGACCGTGGCAACCGGAAGCAGGACACCGCTTCAATGCGGAGCGCCTGCTGCTCGACCCCTGGGCACGCTCGCTGTGCGGCGCGCTGGCTGCTGACGACGTGACGCAACAAATTCCAAAAGGACGGGTGATCGATTTCGCAGCGGAGCTGCAAGCCGGTGCCGCGATCACGCCCGGGCCGCAAACCCCGATGGCACGGACGGTTCTGTACGAAGCGCAGGTCAAGGCGCTGACGGCACTGCACCCCGATGTGCCCGAGGAGCAGCGCGGCAGCTACGCCGGTGTGGCCAGTGCGGCCATGCTGGCGCACTACCAGCGCCTGGGCATCACCGCGCTGTGCCTGCTACCGGTGCACTTGCATCAGGACGAGCAGCATCTGGTCAAGCGGG
>CAZZLB010000538.1:0-2502 GCA_964654655.1 uncultured Rhodoferax sp.
GACCGGTGGACGCTCTGACGGCTCCAGCCAATGATCCAGGGTTTGCCCCGGTATGTACTCCATGACCAGATAGGGCACGTTTTCCAGGTCCCCGGCGGCCACAAAACGGGGCACGTGGGAGCCGCTGAGCACCTGCATGATCTGGTGCTCAACTTCAAAACTGATGATGTTCTCGGCGCCATCGCCCTCGGTCATGCGCGGCACTTTCATGGCCAGCGGAAAACCCGGGTCACGCGCACCTTCGGAGTAGTGAACGTGATAGATGTGCGCCATGCCACCCGAGTGGATGCACTCCTCGATCGTGAACCCGTCGAGTTCCGTGCCAGGCTCCAGCAGCTTCACCGTCCCAGCTCCAGACGATCGGCGAACAGTGCAGGCAGCGCCGCCTGTCGGATGGCCACCGCCGCAGCGTGGTGATCGTAGGAAACGCGTTGAAACGTCAGTTGCAATTTTTCAGTATCGAAGATGGCGTACATGGCCTGCGGGTTGCGGTCACGTGGCTGCCCGACCGATCCGATGGTCGCCAGCCAGCGCCGGTGCCTGGGCACGGGTACCGCCACTCCGGCAGTAGGCAGAAATTTCATCAGGTCGGAACTGGCGCCCCGGTAATACAGGGTTTGCTGGTGCACATGACCGCAAAAAACATAACGTACTTCGGGCAGCGCAGTCGCCGCATCCAGGCTGTCGCGGGCGGCACGCTCGTCATAGACATAGTGCCATAGCGCCGGGTCGTTGACCGTGGCGTGTACCAGCATGATGGCCTCGCGTTGCACCGTCAGTGGCAAGCGGTCCAGAAACTGCAATTGGTCTGCGCTGAGTTGCGCGTGCGTCCAGGCTGCGGTCGTGTCCCCCACGGTCAGCACCTGCGCTGGCGGCGTCACTGCCAACTGGTCGTGGTTGCCTTTGACCATCAGCGCACCGTCGCCTACCAATTGCTGCGCCCGCTCGACGACGGCCACCGGATCAGCACCATAGCCCACCAGATCCCCCAGCACTGCGAACTGTTGCGCACCATGCTCGCGCGCATGCGCCAGGCAGGCATCGAAGGCCTGAATGTTGGCGTGAATATCTGACAGCAAAGCCAGCTTCATGTGGTTCCTCTTTGTTTTCAGGCGACATCATGCCTCATCCCGCAGCCCGACTGGACATTGACGTCCAATTTTGCTGCGGGTTTGCGCTAATGGACGTCGCAGGCACAGCGCAGGATGATGCCGGCCAGTGTGTCGGAGAACGAATATGTTTGACTACATCATCATTGGTGGCGGCTCGGCTGGTTGCGTACTGGCGGCGCGTCTGACGGAGAACCCGGACATCAAGGTCGCCTTGCTGGAAGCCGGCAGCGTTGACAGCAGCGCCATGATCCACTGCCCGGCCGGCATGGCGGTCATGGCCCAGACCGGCCAGGTCAACTGGAAGTTTGACACCGTGGCGCAAGCCGGACTCGGCGGTCGACGCGGCTATCAGCCCTGCGGCAAAGTGCTGGGCGGATCGAGTTCGGTCAACGCCATGATTTACATCCGTGGCCACCGGACAGACTACGACCATTGGGCGGCCCAGGGCAACCCGGGCTGGTCCTACGACGAAGTACTGCCTTACTTCAAGCGTGCCGAGCACAATGAACGCGGCGCCAACGCCTTTCACGGCAGCAGTGGCCCGCTCAATGTGATGGAGTTGCGCAGCCCGACCCGCTTCGGGCCTATGTTCATCAAGGCCGGGCAACAGGCGGGCTTTCCGGTCAACACGGACTTCAACGGTGCCGACCAGGAAGGCGTTGGCATGTACCAGGTCACGCACAAGGCCGGCGAGCGCTTCAGCGCCGCCAAGGCCTACCTCAGTCCGAATCTGGCGCGTGGCAACCTGCAAGTGCTGACAGGGGCCCACGCAAGCCGCATCCTGCTCGAAGGCAAGCGCGCCGTCGGTGTTGAATTCCTGCAAAACGGACAACTCAGGCAGATCAAGGCGAGGCGCGAAGTGCTGCTGAGTTCGGGTGCCCTGCAATCACCCAAGATGCTGATGCTCTCGGGCATAGGCCCGCAGCAGCATCTGACTGACCTTGGCATCCAGAGCGTCCACCATCTTCCCGGCGTCGGGCAGAATTTTCACGACCATGTCGACGTGGTGCAGGTACTCGATGCACCCAAGGCAAAAGACCTGTTTGGCGTATCCCTGAGCGGTATGGCCAGAGCCATCAAGGGCGTGTTCGAATGGCGTAATTACCGCACCGGCATGCTCACCACCAACTTCGCGGAAGCCGGTGGTTTCATCAAGAGTCAGCCGGGCGAACCCATTCCGGATCTGCAACTGCACTTTGTCATCGGCAAGCTCATCAACCACGGTCGCACCACCACCTTCGGCCACGGTTTTTCATGTCATCTTTGCCTGCTGCGTCCGCGCAGTCGCGGCAGCATCCGGCTGGCCAGCAAGGAAGCGCTGGCCGCCCCATTGATTGACCCGAACTATCTGAGCGATCCGGACGACATGGAACGCATGGTCCGGGGTTTC
>CAZZLB010000539.1:0-2500 GCA_964654655.1 uncultured Rhodoferax sp.
GCTCAAGACCACGATCCATGTCGATGTTGTACTCCACGCCAGCCATGTCCTGCAAGGCTTGTTGAAGCTCCATCGAGGAGCTTCGTCTCAGACCTGTGATCACCACCTTGAGTCGCTGCTCCAGCAGAGCGCCAATCAGCCAGACCAGGGCATCCGAGCCACTGGGATCCACATCGTGAACTTCGCTGACATCAATGACCACGGCCGCCGCCTGCTGATGCAGTTCATCAAACAGTTGTGCGAGCCTGGCGCTGTTGCCAAAGAACAGGTGACCGGTGAGGCGCAGAATGCCGACGTGATAAAGCATACGGTCGAGGCTGGTCAGTTGGTCCAGCGTTCTGGCGCGGTGCGATCTGTAATGATCCAGATACGCCCACTGCGCAGTCAGGTTGACCGACACGCGTCGCAACACCACCAGGCACGACAGACTGATGCCGACAAAACTGACCCAGATCAGACTGCCAAAAATTCCAACCAGCGAGATGACAACGGTAATCCAGAACCCCAGGTCCGCCTCACCTTTCTTGCGCCATTGCTGCGCCTGCAGCATGGACAGGAGTCGGTTCTTGAACGCAGGGTCCACCATCATGGGTGCCTGTATCAGGAACAGGCCAGCCACGATGCCGGCCGGGAGCGCCAATAGCCAGGGACCAATGGCCATCAGCAGCGCTCCCGTGAGGACGAGAGTGCTCAGTGCCGCCGCCAGACCGCGTCCACCAGCGACCCAGCTCGCCATGCTGACAAGAGGTGCGCCGGTGCAGGGAACACCACCCAGCATGGCGCTCGCCAGATTGCTGCCACCCATCACAAGCAGTTCGTGGTTGGGGTCGATGCGAACGCCCAAGCGTTTTTCCAAAATGCTGGCGGCGGTAAAGGACTCCAGAACCATCACCAGGGCCAGTGTGATTGTTCCGGGCAATGCAGCAAGCAGCAGCGCTGCAATGCCAGCCCGGTTTAACACCGAAGGCCAGGAGTGCACAGAAATCCATGCCAGGTCATACACCACAGCGGGCGCGTGTACCGGCGATGCAGGCTCCAGCGCCATGCTCAAGGCCAATCCTGCCACAACAGCAACAACAATTGCCGGTACAAATCGAAATACGGCGACTCGTATTTGAAACTTTGACCAGCCGCTGATGCAAATCAGCATGAAGGCCGCGCTTGCAGTCGCCATCCATCCGGATTGCATGACCTGCTTTAACGCAAGCCAGACCAGCAAAATGGCGATGCTGTTACCGATACCGGCAGTGACCGTGCTGGGAATCATTTTCAAAATATTTCCAAGCTTCAAAAGCCCGGCCAACAGGATCAAAGCGCTGGCCATGGCAAACATCAGACTGCCTGCAGCCAGACCTGCCACAAGCTGATTCGCCGTCAGTCCGCCACCT
This sequence comes from uncultured Rhodoferax sp., assembly GCA_964654655.1. GTDB lineage: Bacteria > Pseudomonadota > Gammaproteobacteria > Burkholderiales > Burkholderiaceae_C > Rhodoferax. The sequence goes on from CAZZLB010000539.1 coordinate 1,389, forward strand.
GAAGACGGCTCCCCCATGGCAAGGCCCAGTTGCAGCACCAGAGCCACGTAGGCTGTCAGGGAGGCAGTGCGCGTGCTGTAGCGAAGGAATGCCTTGCCTCGGAGAAGCAACCTCACTGCGGGTACGGCCGTTGCCGTGATCAGCGTTGCCCAGAAAGCCGCCGCCAGCGAAGGAGTGCCAAAAGTTCCAAGGAAAAACAGGATGGGGCCAATGACGGTGGTGATACCCATCACGGTCGCTTCAAGGCCGCCCAGAAGTTCATTGCGCATGTTGTGTGATCTCCGCTATTGGTTCACTCACTGGATCAAGCCAGAATCGCACGGCATGCACTGGTGTTTACCCTAGTTTCATTGTCCGGCACTGGGCAAATGGTAATGGCAAGGACAGACTCGGTCGGTTTGCTGTGATTTAATTCACACCAAAAATCATCGATTTCCTGGACAATCATCGGCATAGGGAGATTGAATCGTGTCCGGTCATGCATCGCTGAACCATATCTATCGAACCGTCTGGAACCAGGCTCTTGGAGTGATGGTGGCAGTTGCCGAAATTACGGCCTGCGGTGGGCGTAGCAAGGGTGGCTCCGGAGCTGGTGCAGTTCGGCGGTCCCGTCCAGCCTGGCCCGCTTGCGGTCTAGCGGCCTTGTCGCTGTGCGTGGCCAACGTATATGCCAATCCCGCCGGAGGCGTGGCCATCGTCGGCCAGGCCAGTATGTTCAACCAGGGCAACAAGCTCACCGTCACGACACAAAACGGCGCCGGTGCCAACTACTCTGCGATCAATTGGCAGAGTTTTTCAATTCCTTCAGGCAGCAGCACCTACTTTCAGCAACCCAGTGCCACCAGCACATCCATTAACCGTGTCGTGACGAACACGCCATCACAGCTGTTCGGTACATTGGGCAGCAATGGCAAGCTGGTACTGGTGAACCAGTCAGGCATCGCAGTGGGTGCGGGAGCGGTGGTGGATACCGCCGGCTTTACAGCGTCGAGCCTGCGCATGAGCGATACCGACGCGCTGGCCGGACGCTTGTTGTTTGGAGACGGACTTGCGTCCGGCGCAGGCGTATCGGTGCAGGGCCGGATACTGGCGCGCAGCGGCGACGTGGTATT
>CAZZLB010000540.1:0-2500 GCA_964654655.1 uncultured Rhodoferax sp.
ACCCAGCAGTTGCAAGATGCAACGATCTATGCCGAATCAACCTTGAATTGAACCCCTCATGCGACAAGTCATCCAGAACCTTGAAGAGTCCAGAATCCGTGAAGTCGCCAATGCCGGCATGGGTTGCAGCGATGTGCTGGCCTTCTGGTTCGGGGAAAGTGATGAGGTCACACCAGAATTCATCCGCCAAGCGGCGATCGAATCCTTGCAGCGCGGTGAAACCTTTTATTCGCACAACCTGGGCTTGCCTGAGTTGCGCGAGGAAATCGCCACTTACATGAGCGCGCGCCATGGCACGATGGGCGTGGATCGGATTGCTGTCACCAGCGGTGGCGTCAACGCGCTGATGCTGGCGATGCAGCAACTGGTGGATGCGGGTGACGAGGTGGTCGCGGTCACCCCGGTATGGCCGAACCTGACGGCGCAGCCGCTCATCATGGGAGCACAACTCAAGTGTGTGCCACTGACGCCGATCGATGGAGTCTGGAAGCTTGACATGAGTCGTCTGCTCGCTGCGGTGACCAGTGCCACCAAAGTGCTGATCATCAACGCGCCCAACAATCCGACCGGATGGACACTGACACGCCTGGAGCAGCAGTGCGTCCTGGAGCATTGCCGTCTGACCGGCACCTGGATTCTGGCTGATGAAGTCTACGAGCGTCTTTATTTCGAGCACAGTGACAATGCCTGTGCTCCGAGCTTTCTGGATGTGGCGTTGCCCGGTGACAAATTGGTGGTGGTGCACAGTTTCTCGAAGAGTTTTCTGATGACGGGTTGGCGATTGGGCTGGCTGGTGATGCCGCCAGGCATGACCAGGCACATGGGCAAACTGATTGAGTTCAATACTTCCTGCGCCAGCGTTTTCACTCAGCGGGCCGGTGTTGTAGCCCTGCAACGGGCGGATGAGGTGACGCCCCATGTCGTGGCACACCTGAAGCAGTGCCGCGATGTGTTGCTCGCGCAGTTACAGACGATTCCTGGGCTACAGTTGAGTACACCGAGCGGCGGCATGTATGCGTTTTTCAGATTGCCGGGACTTGAGGACTCGCTGGTCACAGCCAAGCGCCTCGTGCTGGAAGCCGGATTGGGTCTGGCGCCAGGTGAAGCCTTTGCGCCCGAGGCGCGTAGCTGGTTGCGCTGGTGTTTTGCTTCCAAGGACCCGCAGCGCCTGGTGCAAGGCGTTGCACGGCTCAGCACCTGGTTGTCATCCCGGGCCTGATCCGCATCGGCTCGCAGTCGCCAGATCGGCTACAATCGCACGGCTTTGCACATTGCACAAGCGCACGTCAGGGGCAGTTCCAGTGCCTGACGCAAGTTCTACCACACAGGAAAATGAAATGATCGCATCCAGCATCAAAGCCGCTGTCGTCAAAGACAACGCACGCCAAGCCGGCGACACCGGTAGCCCCGAAGTGCAAGTTGCATTGCTGACGGCACGTATCAACGAACTCACGCCCCACTTCAAGACCCACGCCAAAGACCACCATGGTCGTCGTGGTCTGCTGCGCATGGTGAGCCGTCGTCGCAAGCTGCTGGACTACCTGAAATCCAAAGACGCTGACCGCTATACCGCATTGATCACCAAACTCGGTCTGCGCAAGTAAGCGTCGAGTGAATGATGAACGCCTGAGTTAGGTTGCTAGCTCAGGCGTTTTTTACTTCGGAGCAGGCAAAAACGGAGCGAAGCTGTGTCATTCCAGAGCAATTCAGGCCGAATTTCTCTGGAATGGCATCGTGTTCTGTGATGCTGAATCCGGGCTCGGGCGAGGTGGCCTGCACCTCCCAAATTGACCAGGAGAAACAAATGAGCATATTCAAGAAAGTTAGCAAGACCTTCCAATGGGGCCAGAACACGGTGACCATGGAAACCGGTGAAATCGCACGTCAGGCCAGCGGCGCTGTTCTGCTCGACATGGACGGCACGGTGGTCTTGGCAACCGTGGTTGGCAAGACCGAGGGGAAAGCCGGACAGGATTTCTTCCCACTGACCGTGGATTACCTTGAGAAGACCTACGCGGCTGGCAAGATTCCCGGCAGCTTTTTCAAGCGCGAAGGACGTCCCAGCGAGTTTGAAACGCTGACAAGTCGTCTGATCGATCGTCCGATTCGTCCGCTGTTTCCGGAAGGCTTTTTCAACGAGGTGCACGTGGTTGTGCACACACTGTCGCTGAACCCGGAAGTTGATGCAGACATTGCCGCCCTGATTGCCACCAGTGCCGCCTTGTCCGTCAGTGGTATCCCGTTCAGCGGTCCCATCGGCGCTGCCCGTGTCGGCTACATCAACGGCGAGTACGTTCTGAACCCGGGTCAGACGGCGCGCAAGGATTCGGTGCTGGATCTGGTCGTCGCCGGCACCGAGGCGGCGGTTCTGATGGTCGAGTCTGAAGCCAGGCAGTTGAGCGAAGAGGTCATGCTCGGCGCCGTCGTTTTTGGTCATGAGCAGGGCAATATTGCCATCAACGCGATTCACGAACTGGTACGCGATGCTGGCAAGCCGGTG
>CAZZLB010000541.1:0-2497 GCA_964654655.1 uncultured Rhodoferax sp.
AGAGAATCCCGTGGACATTACCCAACTACTGGCCTTCAGTGTCAAGAACAAGGTGTCGGACCTGCACCTGTCGGCCGGCCTGCCACCGATGATCCGGGTGCACGGCGATGTGCGGCGCATCAACGTGGAGGCGCTGGACCACAAGCAGGTGCACGCCATGGTGTACGACATCATGAACGACACCCAGCGCAAGAACTATGAAGAATTTCTGGAAATCGACTTTTCCTTCGAGATCGAAGGCCTGGCGCGCTTCCGGGTCAACGCCTACAACCAGCAGCGCGGCGCTGGCGCCGTGTTCCGCACCATTCCCAGCAAGATCCTGACGCTGGAGCAATTGAACGCGCCCAAGATTTTTTCTGATCTGGCCCTGAAGCCTCGTGGCATGGTGCTGGTCACGGGTCCCACGGGTTCGGGCAAGTCGACCACGCTGGCTGCCATGGTCAACTACCTCAACGAGACCGAGTTTGGCCACATCCTGACGGTCGAAGACCCGATCGAATTCGTCCACGAATCCAAGAAGTGTCTGGTCAATCAGCGTGAGGTCGGACCCCACACGCTGAGTTTCGCGGCCGCCCTGCGTTCGGCGCTGCGCGAAGACCCTGACGCCATTCTGGTCGGCGAAATGCGCGACCTGGAAACAATCCGGCTCGCCATGACAGCGGCTGAAACCGGACACCTGGTGTTTGGCACGCTGCACACCTCGAGCGCCGCCAAGACCATTGACCGGATCATCGACGTCTTTCCGGCCGAAGAAAAGGAAATGGTGCGGGCCATGCTGTCGGAGTCGCTGCAGGCCGTGATCTCGCAGACCCTGTGCAAGACCAAGGACGGGCAGAGCCGCGTGGCGGCGCACGAGATCATGCTAGGCACCAGCGCCATCCGCAACCTGATCCGCGAGGCCAAGGTGGCACAGATGTACTCCAGCATCCAGACCGGTAACAGCGTGGGCATGCAGACGCTCGACCAGAACCTGACCGATCTGGTCAAGCGCAACATCATCAGCCCGGCCGAAGCGCGCTCCAAAGCGAAGATTCCCGAAAACTTCCCGGGTTGATCACAGCCCTTCCATCACTGACACCCTGCGGAGCACACCATGAAGGGAATCCTCGGACTCCTCCAGCAAAAAACGCCATCCGATCCGGTGGAAGGCCATCTGGACTCCAAACTGTTTGCCACAACCTTTCTCGGCGGCGGCGAAAACAGTCTGCTGGTGCCTTGGGAGGCACGCGCCGTCGAGGTAGGCGCCACGCGCTTGAACTCGGAGCGTGGCACGCGACTGCTGCAGGCGCTTTGGGCCAAAGACAAACAAATGTCGCGGCTTGATCTGGACGCCGTCAGCCGCATGGAGCCCTTCATTGATTACGCCTCTGTCGCCGCCGGACGCGACCTGATTCGACAGGACGAGCAGGGCAACTTCATGGTCGTGCTGCTGACTGGCAGCATCGCCGTGGACCGCCTGCAACCCTGGGGCGAGCGGATGCACCTGACCGAAGCGAAGCCGGGCGAGATGCTGGGTGAAATGTCATTGCTCGATGGAGGGGTGCGGTTTTCTGTCTGCACCACACTGACAGACTGTGAAATAGCGGTCCTGAGTGCCGACGCCATGGACCAGATGCTGGTTGCCGATCCAGCACTGACGGCCGGTCTGGTGACGGTGCTGGCACGCAAACTGTCGCTGCGGCTGCGCGTGGTGAGCGCCCGCCTGAGCGAAAAGAAATGACCCTGGGGAGCACTGCACGCCATGGAACGCGATCAAGCCACCAAATTTGTTAACGATCTGCTCAAGCTGATGGTCAGTCGCGGCGGCAGCGACCTGTTCATCACGGCCGACTTTCCGCCGGCCATGAAAGTGGATGGCAAGGTCACCAAGGTCTCGCCACAGCCACTCAACGCGGCCCACACGATGGCGCTGGCGCGCTCGGTCATGAACGACAAGCAGGTGGCCGAGTTTGAACGCAGCAAGGAATGCAACTTTGCCATCTCGCCGCCCGGCATTGGCCGCTTTCGCGTCAACGCCTTCATACAGCAGGGCAAGGTCGGCATGGTGTTGCGCGTCATTCCGCTGACAGTGCCGACCATCGACGGCCTGGCCGTGCCCCAGATACTCAAGGAAGTGTCCACCACCAAGCGCGGCCTGTGCATACTGGTGGGTGCCACCGGATCGGGCAAGTCAACCACGCTGGCCGCCATGGTGGACTGGCGCAATGAAAACTCGTTCGGCCACATCATCACGATCGAGGACCCGATCGAGTTTGTTCATGCCCACAAGAACTGCGTGGTGACCCAGCGCGAGGTCGGCATCGATACCGACAGCTGGGGCGCCGCCCTGAAGAACACGCTGCGTCAGGCGCCCGATGTGATCCTGATGGGAGAAATCCGGGACCGTGAAGCGATGGAACACGCCGTTTCCTTTGCGGAGACCGCCCACCTGCGCATGGCCACCCTGCATGCCAACAACGCCCATCAGGCGCTGGACCGCATCATCAACTTCTTCCCG
>CAZZLB010000542.1:0-2496 GCA_964654655.1 uncultured Rhodoferax sp.
AATGGCGGTCTGGTAGCCGGGGATGGCATCGAACTTGTCGAGCGTGCCACCGGTGTGTCCAAGGCCGCGACCCGAGATCATGGGTACAAAGCCGCCACAAGCCGCAATCATGGGCCCGAGCAACAGCGAGACCACATCGCCCACCCCACCGGTGGAGTGCTTGTCCATCACCGGCCCGGGCAAGTCGAGCGAACGCCACTCCAGCACCTGCCCCGAGTCGCGCATGGCCAGGGTGAGCGCCACCCGCTCCTGCATCGTCATGTCCTTGAAGTACACCGCCATGGCGAAGGCCGCGACCTGCCCCTCGCTGACGCTGCCATCGGTGATGCCGCGGACAAAGAACTCGATCTCGGCGCGGCTCAACTCAGCGCCGTCGCGCTTCCTGCGAATGATTTCCTGAGGCAGCAACATCGGCAATCAGACCCCGTAGGGGATCCAGATGTTCTTGACCTGACTCGCCTGCGCCAGCACCGGCCGTCCGGCGGCCTGCGCCGAATCGAACCAGTCGCGCCCTCTGCCACCACCGACCCAGGTGCGCTTGAGCGACTGCGCTGAAAGGCGCTCGACTTCGGCGCAACCCGCGGCCGAGCCATCATGCCGCCAGACCGCATCTACATCGCTGTGACTGGCCAGCACACGCGCCAGTTCGTCGGCGCTGCCGGTGACGATGTTGAGCACACCACCGGGCAGGTCCGAGGTGTCAAGCACCTGGTACAGATCGGTCGCACAGAGCGGATGTGCCTCGGAGGGCACCGCAACAACGCAGTTACCCAACGCAATCGCCGGCGCCACCAGCGAGATGAAACCCAACAAGGGCTGCTCGCTCGGGCAGATGATGCCGATCACGCCCAGCGGCTCGTTCAGCGCCACCGTGATGCCATGCATGGGTGGCTGGTGTGCCAGACCATCGTATTTGTCGGCCCAGGACGCGTAATGGAACAGGCGTTCTATCGAAGCCTGAACTTCGCGCTCGGCGTCAAACGTCCCTGTCATCTGCTGCAAGCGCGCCGCAAACTCCTGTGCACGGGTGGCCAGATTTTCGGCAATGTAAAACAGCACCTGTGCCCGGTTGTGCGCTGTTGCCTTGGCCCAGGCAGAGGCCTTGTGCGCCGCTTCGACGGCGTTACGGATGTCCTTGCGGTTGCCCTCACCAATGTCGGCCAGGAAGACACCACCGGCATCGTGAATGGCACGGCTGTAGCCACCGTCGGGCCGCGTCTGCTTGCCACCGATGTAAAGCTTGGCGGTGCGGTCGATGTCAAACGGGCCAGCGCCTGCCTTCAGCGCTGCAAGCTTCACTCCTCCCCCAGAACTGGCGACGCGCGGCGGGCGGGCGGGTCGTGCATCTTCTGCCAGCGGCGTGAGGTATTCGAACATGCCCTCGCGGCCACCTTCACGACCGAAACCGGATTCGCGGTAACCGCCAAAACCGCAGGCGGCGTCGAACTGATTGGCGGTGTTGATCCACACCACGCCGGCCTTGATTTGCGGAGCAATGTCGAGCGCCAGGCTGATGGACTCGGACCAGATGCAGGCCGCCAGACCGTAGACCGTGTTGTTGGCCAGTTGTACCGCTTCCGGCGGCGTGCGAAAACTCATGGCCACCAGCACCGGGCCAAAGATTTCTGTCTGCGCCACGGCAGCCGAGGCAGAGGCGCCTGTGATCAGGGTCGGCGGGTACCAGTTGCCGTTGGGAGGGAGTTCGCTGGCGCACTGCCAGATTTCGCAGCCCTCGGCGCGTGCCGCCTCGACCAGACCGGTGATGCGCTGCAGTTGCACGGGGTCCACCAGCGCGCCCATGTCCATCGATTTGTCCAGCGGTGCGCCAAGGCGCAGCTTGTCCATGCGCGCTTTCACCTTGGCCAGAAAGCGTGTCTGCACCGACTCCTGCACCAGGAGGCGCGAGCCGGCGCAACAGACCTGGCCCTGGTTGAACCAGATCGAATCAACCAGTCCTTCCACGGCGGCGTCCAGATCGGCGTCCTCGAAAACGATGAAGGGCGACTTGCCACCGAGCTCTAGCGACAGCTTCTTGCCACTGCCAGCCGTGGCGCTGCGGATCAGGCGCCCGACTTCCGTGGAGCCGGTGAAAGCCAGCTTGTCGACGCCGGGATGATTGACGATGGCCTGGCCGACTTCGCCGTCGCCGGTCACGATGTTGACGACACCCGTTGGCACGCCGGCGCGCTGGCAGATTTCGGCAAACAGCAGGGCTGTGAGCGAGGTGAACTCGGCCGGCTTGAAGACCACGCAATTGCCCGCTGCCAGTGCCGGTGCGATCTTCCAGGCCAGCATCAGCAGCGGAAAATTCCAGGGCACGATCTGCCCGACCACACCGACCGCGCGGTAGCCTGAAAACTCTTCGCTCTGCAACTGCGCCCAACCAGCATGGTGATAGAAATGGCGCGCCGCCAGCGGCAGATCAACGTCGCGCGTTTCACGCACCGTCTTGCCGTTGTCCAGCGCCTCCAGCACGGCAAGCAGGCGAGCGTGCTT
>CAZZLB010000543.1:0-2483 GCA_964654655.1 uncultured Rhodoferax sp.
TGCCAGTGATTTCGTCGGCGCCCGCGGTAGTGATGAACAGGCCGCCTGCTTTTTCGGCCTCTTTGCCCATCGCCAACGCCTCCGATGACAAGATGCCACCAGCGAAGAAGCGGGTCCCCTGCTGCTGCGCAGATTCCTGGACTTTTCGCACCGCCGTTGCGGGCTTGCCTTCGGTGTCAAGCACGGTGTAGGCCAGTGGACGTTTGAGTGCAGTACCGTATTGTTCAATGGCCAGTTTCATGCCGAGGTCCGCGTACTTTCCGTTGGCGGCGAAGGCGCCCGACATCGGTACCGGGCAGCCGAACTGGATGGCGCCCGTGGCTTGCGCGAAAGCGCTCCGCGAAAGACCGAAAGAGGCCGACAGTGCGCCCAGAGCCGAGAGTTGAAGAAGTTGACGACGCTGCATGAATGGTCTCCAGTGGGTTAAATAATGGCGAAAACGCCAGCTTAGTTTTACGCAAAAAGAGCTTTCACGCCGCTTCTGGTTCTTTCATTTCATTTCACTTCCAATACGGGAAATCACCAATCGCGGCGCCTTGAAGCACTGACATCACCAAGCAACAATCGGGCCAGAACTCGGCTTCGTGTGAGCGATCAACGTTGCCCCTGGAGGCCGCTTTCAGCTTGCAAGAGTCGGGCAGGGGCGGTGAAGGCGTACCCGATCTGGTGCAGTGTTTTGATGGGCAAAGGCTCGGCCAAGGTCTCGGCTGCCTTCTTTCGCAAACGGGTGACCAGCAGATTCAGGCGTTCGCTTCCGTTTTGGGCACGAGGACCGAAAATCTGGTCGGTCAAGTCGCGCTTGGTGACGGCTTGTCCCTGCACCCTGATCAAGCGGTGTAACAAGGCAAATTCGTGTGTCGTGAGAGGCAGTGGCTTACCTTGCGGTGATGTCAGCACCCAGTCTTGCAGCGCCAGATCCCAATGCCCTCGGGGCACGTCCGCACCCTGTCGGCTCGACTCGATGCCCAGTGCTGCCATCGCGTTCAGCGCCAGACGGTTCCCAACGGCATCAATATTGGCCGCCAGTTCCAGCAGGTTCACGGGTTTGACAAGATAGCGGTCGGCGCCTGCGCGCAAGCCCGAGAGGCGGTCACTCAGCGAGTCGCGGGCACTAAGGATGATGACGGCAACGTCAGGCTTGTCCTTGAGCAAGGCCGCTACCGCCAGGCCATCTTCACCGGGCAGACCAATGTCCAGAATCACCACGTCGACGGGCTTGACCATGAAGCGACGATAAAAAGACTCGGCGGAACCTGCACCCCACACCGGATAGCCTGAATCCAGCAGAAATTCCTCAATGCTGTGCAACTGATCCGAGTCGTCTTCGACAATGGCGATGCGGGGTTTGATGGTCATCATGGTTGCGCAGTGTGCCAGCTACAGTGCATGGGTTGCAAGGTGGTTCATGGCTTTGAAGGATGATGAAACGCAATCTCAAGAATAAACCGTGTTCCCTGGACTTCCCGAGATTGCACTGTGACATTACCACCGTGCAAGGCCGCGATCCGTGCTACGAGGGCCAAACCAAGGCCCGCCCCGGGTTTACCCTCTGCAGCCCGACCTCGGCGGTATTTTTGAAAGATGAAGGCCACCTCCTCTGCTGGAATGCCAGAGCCGCAGTCTTCGACGGCAAAACAGCACAGGCCCGCATTCCGCCACACGCGCAAATTGACCGGTGTTCCTGCGGGTGAATATTTGAACGCGTTTGACAGCAGGTTCATCAGCAGAATGCGCAGCAAGACCTGATCTCCATAAAGTGGCGGCAAGTCTGGGGCAATCTCCGACTCAATCGCCTGATCGGTGGAAAGCTGCGCACAGCTCTCAATGACCCAACTCACCATCTGACTGACATCAATAGGCGAGGGCTGCAGCGCGAAATTCTGACTGTCCACGCGGTCCTGGGTCAGGCAGTTATCAAAGAAATTATTGAGCCGAGCCGAGCCACGCCGAATTCGCTCTGCCACAGCCAACTGGGCCTGGTCGTCTTTCAGGCGGAACGAAAGCAGTTGGGCGGCCGTGTCAATGACGGCCAATGGCGACCGGACCTCGTGAGACAACATGGCAATAAACTGGCGCTGGTCGGTCAGTGTCTGCTCAATTTCACCCATCGCATTTTCAAGTTCTGCAGTACGTTGTGCAACAACTTGCTCCAGATGCTGGGCGTGCTGCTTCATATGTCCGGCCATGTAGCTCATCGCGTCTGCCAGGGACAATAGTTCACGGATCGGGCTCGACTTTGGCGCAGTTGCGTGCCAATCTCCCGTCGTCAGCCGCGCCGCCCACTCACTCAGCGTCGCCATCGGTCGCACGACCCGGTTGGTGACAAAGACCGCGAACAGGATGGAGGCCAACATCACTGCCAGGGTCAGGTAGATGATGTTGCGCAATACGCCACGCAAAGGGGTGTTGAACTGGCTTTCCGGCAAGATGACGCCAATGGTCATCTTGGGCCCCTGCGAAACACGATGGCTCCACCAGTGGAC
>CAZZLB010000544.1:0-2482 GCA_964654655.1 uncultured Rhodoferax sp.
CCGGCTCGCGCTTGGGCAGGTCGCCGCGCATCGGGAAGGGCGTGTCGGGCAGGTTCAGGGTACTTCGGTAATCCACTTTTTCAGTCATGACAAATCTCGATTCGGGAAACAGTGCACGGACCTGGCCGTTCGGCCAGGGCGCAAGCGAAACGGGACGCGGGGCAAAGTGCGTCGGTCTGGCCCCGTCAAATTCGGGCGGCGAGCCAGGCGCGTGCGTCATCGCAGTCTTGGCGTATACCCCGGGTCAGGGCCTCAAGACCATCGTATTTCAGCTCGTTGTGCAATTTGTGCAGCAGTTCCACGCGGATGATTTTACCGTAGGCTCCCTCGGCGCCGAGCGCCTGTGGCCATTGCAGGCAGTGTGTCTCCAGCAGCACGCGTCCGCCGTTGACGTCGTTGGGGTCCAGCGAGGGGCGAATCCCCATATTGGCCACACCGGGCAGCGGCTCGGGCGTCAGGCCATGCACCAGCACCACAAAGATGCCGCTGGCAGCGGGCTTCCAGTGGGCAAAGCGCAGGTTCAGGGTTCTGAAGCCAAGCTGGCGTCCCAGCTTTCGGCCATGCACGACGTGTCCTGACACCCGGTAATGGCGGCCCAGCAAGCGTGCCGCGTCCTCCATGCGTCCCTGTGACAGGGCGTCGCGCACGGCAGAACTGGAAACCCGCAGGCCGTGCACTTCGTAGCTGTTCATGCGTGCCACATCAAAGCCCTGTGCGGTACCGGCCTCGTCCAGCAGTGCATAGTCGCCAGCGCGCTTGGCGCCAAAGCGGAAATCGTCACCGACCAGCACGTAGCGGGCACCCAGTCCGCGCAGCAGCACCTCGTCGATGAAGGCGGGTGGGCTCAGGCCGGCGAGACCCTGGCCGAAAGGCAGCACCACGGCCTGATCGACCCCGCACTGGGCCAGGTCCAGCAATTTGTCGCGCAGCGTCCCAATGCGCGCTGGCGCGAGTTCAGGCTTGTGCAGGAGCGCTGCAAAGTGGTCGCGCGGGTGCGGCTCGAAGGTCAGGACGCAACTTGGCACGCCGCGTTGCTGGGCTTCGCTTTTAAGCAGCGCCAGCATGGCCTGATGTCCTCGGTGCACGCCGTCAAAATTGCCTATCGTCAGCGCGCACGCCTGATTCAGACCCGGATGGTGGAAACCGCGGAAAACCTTCATTGGATGGGTATCTTCTGGATGGCCTGCGGCTCTTTGAGTTGATGCATCGCAAGCGGGATTGTCACAAATACAGGGTATATTGTCTCTTAGCTGCGGGTGACCCCGCAATGTTTCAGGAGGCGCGTGTTGAAGGTCTTGAAGCTGTCAGCCCAGGGGCTGCCCCAATCATGGATTTCGCTGGAGCAGGCGGTGATTCATTACGCGGCGCTGGAAGTGCGCTGGGAGATGGGGGCGCAGGTGGCAGTCTTTCGTGGGGGCCACAACGCACTGACCGGCAAGCAGTCCGTCATCACTGTCAACAGCATCATCGGCACGCGTGGCGTACCGGGCATCAATCCCTTTGCCTTGCGACCGGGCCTGACGAATCACAAGCTGTTCGCCCGTGACCGCAACATCTGCGCCTACTGTGGCGAGCATTTTGGTGAAGAAGCGCTGACACGAGAACACATCATCCCGTTTGCGCAGAATGGACCGGACAGCTGGATGAACGTGGTGACGGCCTGCCGAGCCTGCAACCACCGCAAGAGCCACCGCACGCCGGAGCAGGCCGGCATGCCGCTGCTGTACACGCCTTACGTGCCCAGCTTGTGGGAGGACTTCATCTTGCGCAACCGCCGCATTCTGGCCGACCAGATGGAGTTTCTGATGGCGCATGTGCCACGGTCGTCTCGACTGCTGGTCTGAACGCGCATGACGTTGAAGCTTGAATGAAATGCCGAGGTCAAGTCGGGTACAACGCTGATGAGGGAGAACATATTTCATGCAAAAGAATGGACATCACATGGGAATCGATTGTGGGCACTTCGGCCAAAGGCTGCTGAGCGCTGTGGCCTTATCGGCATTGGCAGCCTGTGTGGGTGGTGACGGGCAGGTCAAGAGTTCGGGGCAAACACCTGTAGTGATCAGCGTGGCACCGCTGACAGCGGCTATCGGCGACGCCAGCACCTTCACCGTGAGTGGGCTGAACCTGCCTCTGACAACGATACTCACCATCGCCAATGGTTCCTGTTTGACACCGACCAATCGCACGACAAGCGGCTTCACGGTGGTCTGCACACCGGGGGGTGTGACTGGCAGCCAATTGATCACGATCTCGTCCAACACTGCAGCCAACGGTGGCTATTGGCTCGGTACGCAAACCCTGGCGGCAACGGCCAGTACCTTGACGCCGCTCACGGTAGTCAATTTGCTGGTTGACAGCGGTGTCAACGCGGGCCAGTGCTACACGGCGGGCAGCGACGTGCTGGTGAGTTGCATCAGTCCCACCGCGATTGCCCTGAACGACAGGCAGGACGGCATGACCGGCCGTGACGTGACGAGTT
>CAZZLB010000545.1:0-2476 GCA_964654655.1 uncultured Rhodoferax sp.
TGCTGCAACAACACCGGCAGCCAGCCAACTTCCAGCTCCGCACCGGTGCACACCACCAGATCGGCATTGCGGGCACGCGCGATCAGACTCGGCTTGGCCTGGATTTGATGCGGGTCCTGCAAGGCGCTGGTCGCGACCGACACCTCGACCAGTTTGCCTCCAAGCTCCTGCGCCAACGCGCCCCACTCCGGCTCACAGGCAAAAACACGCAGCGCTGCCTGCGCTGGCAAACTCAACACGATCAGGCTCGCAAGCAGCACGCCTGAAACTGATTTTTGATTCATCATGGTCTGTTCCTCAAATTCAGAAGGTCGTCTCAATAGCTGTGGCCGCCATGCGCTCCCAGGCTCATCTGGTACTGCAGGAAGATCTGGCTGTCGCTCACACCTTCTCTGGACTTGTCCTGCGCCAGTTGCAGGCGCAGACGCGAGAACTCGCTGGGTGTGAAATCCAGCATCAACGTGGTCTTGCTCGGTTGGTAGTTGACGCTCGAAAGCCACGCTGTGTTGCTGGCGTAGTCCGGTGTGCCCGGATTCAGGCGCTCGCTGCGCAGGCCGACGCGCCAACCCGGCATGAACTGGTAAATGCCTTGCAGATACCAGCCCGACTGGACGGCGCGATACGCGTCCGTCAGGTTCAGGCCATTGAGGTCATAGGTCAGACTGCCACTGCGCGTGCTGTGCAGGTACTCACCCTGCAGCTTGAAGCTGGTCTGCGTGGCGTTGCCGAGGGGCGCCCACTTCCAGACGCCATCAAGCACCCAGACGCGCGTGTTGCCGCTAAAGGCATTGCTCACCATGTTGCCGGTGGAGTCCATGGCCGTCAGTGTCTGATCGCGGGCTTTGGCGGAGAGCCAGGACAGGCCGGCGCGCCAGTTGTGGCTGTCGCCCAGATCGCCGCCGGTGTGCAGCGTCAGCGCCGTCATGCCGGCGCCATTGGCCGCGTTGTCACTGCCCGGAAAGCTGCGTCCCCGGCCCAGCTCGGCGCCCAGCTCGATGTACTGATCGGTCGGTGCCAGCCAGCGCAGTTGCAGGCCGTCGTCGCTGTACTGCGTGCCCAGCAGCGCCTGATAGGCCAGCGGGTTGTCAACAAAGTCCCAGGTGTGGGCATGTTGCGAGTTCAGGTAACCGACACCGGAAAAGAAGCGACCTGCCTTCAATGCCAGGCCGCTGCCAAGCGAAGTGGTCTGGACAAAGCTCTCTTCGACAGAAACGGTGTTGTCGGAGTGCAGCGCCAGATTCAGCGCGCCACGCCACCAGGGGTCAACGCTGGCAGACAGCCCGAGCTCGGATTCGCCCAGTGCAAAACCTCGTTGACCAGGGCCAATCTCGGAACCTGCCGGCAGTTGAAACCCGCTCAGGTGGTAGCTCACCGGATCGCTGGAGAGCCGGCTGTAGCCACCCGAGAGAATCAGTGAAACTGCCGGATTGAAGGCGTTGGCACCAGCTCCATTCGCAACAGGCAACGGGACTGCAGCCGGCACCGGATCGACAGACGCTATAGCTGGCGTCGGCGATGGCGTACTGGAGGCAAGGCCTTGTACTTGCAGCAGTCGCTGCTCCATGGCCTGCAAGCGGGCCTCGTACTGGGCACGCATGGCCGCCATTTCACTGCGCAGCAACTGAATTTCAGATGCGGTACTTGATGGCGTATCTGCAAAGGCGCCAAGCGGCGCAACCAAGGCGAGCGCAAGGCTCGCTGTGAATAGTTTGTGCATGGGTGTTTGCTCCCGACAATGTATTGAACAAGGCCCGGCTGCGCGCTGCGCGGTCCGGACACCTGGGGTTCAAGTCAAGGCTGGAGAAACGGCGGCGCCCGGCTTTCGTAAGCGTGTGCTGTTGGCGTGCGAACAATGCCGCGCAAGTTGGCAATGAAGACCTCGGTCAGCGCCCGTGCCTGGGGCAAATCCGGCAGCGACGCCAGTGGCGCACCGCCGATCAAGGCGGCTGCACTCAGACAGAGGTCACAGTGTGCTTGGTGGATTGCCTGGTCAGGGGTCTCGCTGGCCTGCTCCGGATTGACGTGCGAGAGGATGTGCCAATTTGCCGCGGTCTGCGCCAGCGGCAGCAACAGGGCAAGCCACAACAGCCACACCATGTGGCGCTGCATGAATGGCTTGTGTCCCGCTAGTTGCATAGGGGGCCGATAGTAGCCCAATCCGGATTCAGGCGCTGGTCTTGCCGCGAATTCGCAGGACCAGGTCGGCAACTGACGGGTCAGCCAGGGCTGGCGCAGCGGCATCCTGAAGTTGCGAGCGAATCAGGCGTTCGAGCATTTCGGCTTGTGGCGTCACCGGACCCAGGAAGCGCGGTTCATCGCCGGATGCCAACAACAGGGTGGGGAAATCCTCGATATCCAGCGGATGCAGCAGGTCGGCCTCGTCCTCGACATCGATCCAGAGAAACTCGACCTGTGGAAACCTGGCCCGCACCTGGTCAAAACGGCTCTGGTAGTCACGGCAGACGCCACACCACGC
>CAZZLB010000546.1:0-2472 GCA_964654655.1 uncultured Rhodoferax sp.
GGA
Source organism: uncultured Rhodoferax sp. (assembly GCA_964654655.1). Lineage (GTDB taxonomy): Bacteria > Pseudomonadota > Gammaproteobacteria > Burkholderiales > Burkholderiaceae_C > Rhodoferax. Next base: position 4 of record CAZZLB010000546.1, read on the forward strand.
CTGCAACTGGACCGGGCGTATCCGCATTGCCGAAATGAACGAGGTCAAATGGATCGACCTGCGCTCCAAGGTGCGCCGGCGCGCCGACACCTCCACCTGCTGGGACGGGATCGTGCTCAACATCACGCGCAGCCGCGTCGCCGACATCAAGGCCCGACGCGCCCACGAGGAACTGGCGCGCCTGACCAAGCACGTTGACACGGTCGAGGAGCAGCAGCGCAGCCATATCGCACGCGAGATCCATGACGAGCTTGGCGGCACATTGACGGCCATCAAGATCATGCTCAACCGCCTGAACGCCGAGCTGACCGGCACCAAGGCCCTGCAGTTGGCCCAGACCACTGCGGACCTGGTGGACTCGACCATCAATACCACGCGCCGCATCGCCACTTCGCTGCGGCCGGCCATGCTCGATCTGGGCATTCTGGCTGCCATCGAGTGGCACGCAGCCGAGTTTGAAAAGCGCATGGACATCAAGTGCCAGGTCACTTGTGGATCCGACGAGATCGAACTCGACCACAACCACAGCAGCGTCGTGTTCCGCACCTTTCAGGAGGCGCTCACCAACGCCGCCAAGCATGCCCGTGCGACGCGGCTGGAAGTCGAGCTTGATGCGCACGACGACTACATCACGCTACAGGTCCACGACAACGGCTGCGGCATCAGCACCGACGACATCAACAAGCCGCAGGCCTTCGGCATCCTGGGCATGCAGGAGCGCGCCCGCAGCCTGGGTGGTCAGGCCAGCGTTGTACGCACACCCAATGGCACGACGGTGATGCTGCGCATCCCGCGCGTCAGTTCGCCACAAGTTCTGAGCCAAGAGTCAGCATGATCCGGGTGCTGATCGCCGACGACCATGCGATCCTGCGCCGGGGTCTGGCCGAGATCATCTCGGAAGCGGGCGATATGCAAGTGGTTGGTGAGGCAGAAAGCAGCTCGCAGACCCTCAAGTTTGCGCGGGACCACAGCCTCGATGTGGTGCTGCTCGACATCGACATGCCCGACCGCAACGGTATCGACACCCTGAAAATGCTCAAAGTCGAAAAGCCGAAGCTGGCCGTGCTGATGCTGACCCTGCATCCGGAATCGATTTACGCGCTGCGTGCCATCAAATCAGGCGCATCGGGCTACCTGAACAAACAGAGCGCGCCAACCATGCTGGTCACCGCCATCCGCCAGGTGGCCACCGGGCGGCGTTACATCAGCCCGGCTACGGCCGAGGCCCTGGCCGATGCCGCCGCCACCGCCGACCAACCCGCCCATACGACGCTGTCTGACCGCGAATACGAAACCATGCGCCTGATCGCTTCCGGACGCACGCTTACCCAGATTGCCGCCGAAATGCACCTGAGCGTGAAGACCGTCAGCGTCTACCGCGCCCGCCTGCTGGAGAAAATGCAGCTCAAGAACAATGCCGAGCTGACCCATTACGTGCTCAAGAACAAGCTGATCGACTCCGAGCCGGAAACGCCAGACATCAGGCTCAAGACCAAAGCCAGCCCTTCCGAAATCGTCAGCAGCGCCCTGCGCCTGCTGGCGTCGCGTGGCCTCGCACCCACGCCCGAGAATTACCAGCGCTGCTACCTGGAGGCCAGTGGCCAGACGCTGGCGGAGCCCGCGCCGGAGGATGCCCAGGCCACAGCAAGCGGCGAGCCGCTGGCCCCGGTCTGGTCCGAACTGATCTCCGAACTATTGAAGCAGTGGCAACCCGCCAAACCGGACTGAACCTGCCGATCGGGAAAAGGGGCGGTTTTCGCCCTCTGTTTACTGCGCAAGCCAGGCGCCCTTGGAGTAACATTTCCCTGTCTGAAGTCGATGGAGAGCCATCCACTGACAGGCTAAGGAGGAAATGGCCGTGGCAGCGCAAGCAAAAAATGACAACGTAGTGCATCTGGCAATTCCACCGGCGTCAACCAGGCGCAAGCCGGCTGGCAAGGCGTCGGGCCCGATCATGTCGGCGCAGGCGGCCGAGTACTTTCAGCGCATCGAGGTTTATGCGCAGAAGATCCGGCAAACCAAGAACATCCACAGCATCATAGAAACGCTGGAAGAAGCCTTGAGCGAAACCCGCGCCCTGCACACCACCAATGAAATGGCGGCGGCGCGCCAGCAGGTGGCCCTTGCCGAGCAGCGCATCGAGCGGCTCAAGAGCGAGCTCGAACTGGTTACCCGCCTGGTGCGTGAAGACCAGCTCACACGGGCGCTCAACCGGCGCGGCCTGGAGGATGCCCTCAAGCGCGAAGTCGCCCGCGCCACCCGCACCGAAACGCCTCTGTGCGTCGCCATGATCGACATTGACAACTTCAAGAACCTCAATGACACGCACGGGCACCTGGCCGGCGACAGGGTGCTGGTGCATCTGGTGGACATCATCCAGGACACCCTGCGCACCAATGACCTGGTCGGACGCTACGGTGGCGAAGAGTTCCTGTTGCTGCTGAGCTCTCCGCTCGAGGCTGCCTGCGA
>CAZZLB010000547.1:0-2461 GCA_964654655.1 uncultured Rhodoferax sp.
GGAGGTTGGCCAAATCTTGTTACGGGCATAGCCTCGCTTTTAGTTGGTATCATATTTGCCACGATCTTCGCGTTAGTCTTTAGAAAGATCTCGCGCTTAGGAGAAAGTGGCAATATAGAAAATTATGATTCTGCCTTGGGTAAAATTGGCACTGTTTATTGGCCAATCGACCCCAAGCGTAGCAATGTTGGCAAGATTCAGATTACGGTGTCAGGACGAATTCGAGAAATCAATGCCGTCACCGACGATAATGAAAGAATTCCTACGAATTCTCAAGTAAAAGTAATTGAGGTGGCAGGCGCCACTTTGATCGTCACCAACAAACTCAAATAGAAAGAAAGAGAGTAAGCAATGAGTATGTACGTTTTGATCGGAGCTGGAGTAGCTGCGTTGGTTTTCTTTGGCTTCCTTGCATCGGCGCTTTCGCGCTTCAAAAGATGTCCTGCCAACAAAGTGTTGGTCATCTACGGCAAAACCGGATCCAAAGCAGATGGTCAGGCAAAATCCGCCAAATGTATTCACGGTGGAGCGGCATTTGTTTGGCCACTGATTCAAGACTTCGCGTTTTTGAGTCTGGAGCCAATACAAATCGAGGTGAAGCTCGAGGACGCATTGAGTTTACAGAACATTCGGGTTAACATCCCATCGGTGTTTACCATCGCAGTTTCGACCGATCCGGCCGAAATGGCCAATGCTGCCGAACGACTACTAGGGATGAATGAACAAGCCATTAAATCAATGGCCTTGGAAATCATCACCGGCCAGTTAAGAGCCGTCATCGCAACAATGACGATTGAAGACATCAACAAGGACCGCGACAAGTTTGTTAGCACGGTCACTGAAGATGTCGAAAAAGAGTTGCGAAAGATCGGCCTTAAACTCTTGAACGTCAACGTTCAAGACATCAAGGATGCAGCCGGTTACATTCAAGCTCTTGGCAAGGAAGCATCCAGCCGCGCAATCAACGACGCCGAAGTTGCAGTTGCCGAAAACGTCCGCAAGGGTGAGATCGGTAAAGCATCAGCTCAACGCGACCAAGCTGTTCAGGTTGCCGACACCAATCGCGATCGAGACATCCGTGTTGCCCAAGCCGAATCCGCACGAGAGGCCGGCAAAGCAGAAGCAGATCAAACGCAACGTATTGCGGTTGCCAATGCCAATTCCGCTGCCACAGCCGGAGAAGCAGAAGCAAACCAAACACAACGTGTTGCGGTTGCCACTGCCAACGCGACTGCTACCAAGGGCGAGAATGACGCCAAGGTAACAATCGCCAATTCCGACGCCGACAGACGAGAAAAATCGTCCGAAGCTGAAAGGCGCGCCAAGAGTGCCGAATTGACCAACGCAGCCGCAGCCGAAACCGCCGGTTATGAAGCAGGAAAACTCGCGCAGGTCGCCCTAGGCGAAATGAAAGCAGCCGAACTGCACGCCTCGGTCGTTGTCCCGGCAAAAACCGAAGCAGCCAAGATCGAGGTCGAAGCCGAAGCAGCCAAGATCAAAATGGTCAAAGCGGCCGAAGCCGAAGGCGAGTCGATCAAAGTCAAGATGCAGGGTGAAGCCGAAGGCATCAAGGCGAAATTATTCGCCCAGGCCGAAGGTTACAAGAAGATCATCGATGAAGTCGGCGGCGTGGACAAATTCATGCAACTACAAATGGCACAAAACCTCGTGCCGTTGTTCGAGCAAATGATGAAGGCGGTCTCTGGCCTGAAGCCTGACAAGGTTGTGGTTTGGCAGGGCGACAATGGCGGCACATCCTCCTTTGTTACCGATCTGTTCAAGTCATTACCACAACTGAAAGATGTTCTGGCAATGGCCGGCATCCAAGTACCGTTCGGTATGGCCAAGGAAGTCGAACCGGAAAAACCGGCTTTACCAGCCGAAACCGAAACGAAATCCGAAGAACCGGCCAAATAATCCGTAGGGTTGTAAACCCTGTTCAGAATCACTGCTCCCGGCATCGCTTTGTCGGGAGCATTTCATTTAGGAAGGAATTATGTCCTTACTCGATGCAACCAGTCGGGCTTTCTTAGAAAAAAGTCGCGACCAAGGAATGCTTGTGCTGGTTGAAAAAATACCACATGAAGCCATTGGTCTTTTCTGCGGAGATGGCGATCAAGAAATACCCTATCTTTGCGCTAACTACCCATTTACTTTGTGCGGCAAACGCAGACATCATCTGCATTGCCAAAACGGAGCTTACTTGGGAAAATCTGGCAAAGCCTGGGCCTTAGAACAAATCACCGCCAGCGTACAACTGAAAAAAATTTCAACCATTGTTATCTGTGGACACGCTCCGTGTGGCATGGCACATCACCTTGGCCTGAGTGTTGAACAACAGTTCGCTGAGCAACAGCGTTTCATTGCCGAACTCAAAAACAAAGATTCCAGCTTAACCGTTCTATCTCACTTCCATGTGAATTGGGGCGGCAAAGTAGAGCTCTTTGAGCTTCGGTTCTAA
>CAZZLB010000548.1:0-2458 GCA_964654655.1 uncultured Rhodoferax sp.
CTGGATCATCACCATGCTGCTGTGCCTGGTCGGCTTGTCCACATTGAAACTACGATAACGTGAATAAGCTGCAAGACCAACACGTTCTGATCCTGGGCCTGGGCACCTCCGGTCTGGCGATGGCGCGCTGGTGCTCGCGTGAAGGCGCGCGCGTGACGGTGGCAGACACGCGCGCCGAGCCGCCGCAACTCGCGACCCTGCGGCATGAGTTGCCTGCTGCGAATTTTGTTGATGGACCTTTTGGTGCGACACTGATCGAAGGCAGCGATGTCAAAGCGGTCTATGTCAGCCCTGGCTTGACGCCGCTGGTATGTGCGCCGGTGTCGGACGTGGCACGCGCCATCGGTCTGCCGGTGGCGGGCGAGCTGCAGCTTTTTTCGCAAGCGCTGGCAGACCTGCGCGCCACGCGCAATTACACGCCCAAGGTGCTCGCGGTGACCGGCACCAATGGAAAGACAACGGTGACTTCGTTGACCGCACAGTTGGTGGCGCGCGCTGGCAAGACGGTGGCGATGGCGGGCAACGTCGGGCCGACGCTGCTCGATACCTTGACGGCGCAACTTGACGCAGATGCCTTGCCGGAAGTGTGGGTGCTGGAACTGTCGAGTTTTCAGCTTGACGCAGCGTCCGGTTTCGAGCCCAGCGCGGCAGCGCTGCTCAACATCACGCAGGACCACCTCGACTGGCATGGTTCCATGCCAGCCTACGCCCGCGCCAAAGCCGGCATCTTTGGTCAGCAGGCCTTGCTGGTGCTCAACCGCGATGATCCCGTCGTGATGGAACTGTTGCGCCCCGCCGGGCCGCCCCAAACGGCGACGCCTGTCAAATCAAAAACCAAACTGCCGAAACCGCAGTACCGGTCCTATGTCACATTTGGTGCGAGCCGACCCACGCGCCCCGGCGATTTTGGCATCGAAGAGGTCAACGGCATGCATTGGCTGGTGCGTGCTCTGGAGGCTGATGCAACCGTCCGACAGCGCAAAGACAGTGAAGAAGAACTGCATATCCAGCGACTGATGCCGTCGGACGCCTTGCGCATCCGGGGTCGCCACAACGCCCTGAACGCACTGGCGGCACTGGCACTGAGTCAGTCAGCCGGTTGCGCGCTGGGACCGCTGCTGTTTGGCCTGCGCGAATACCGGGGTGAGCCGCATCGTCTGGAGTCGGTGGCCATCGTCAATGAGGTCGAGTATTTTGACGACAGCAAGGGCACCAACGTTGGTGCGACGGTCGCGGCCCTGTCGGGCCTGGGCCTGGAGCGCCGCCTGGTCGTCATCCTCGGTGGCGAGGGCAAGGGGCAAGATTTTGCACCGTTGGCGCAGCCGGTAGCGCGCCATGTGCGCGCCGCGTTGCTGATCGGTCGCGCGGCAGCACAGATTCGCGACGTGCTGGCAGCGACTGGCGTCACGCTGCTGGACGCTGACTCCATGGAAGACGCCGTAGCGCAGGCCAGCGCGCTGGCGCAAGCGGGTGATGCGGTGCTGCTGTCACCGGCCTGCGCCAGCTTTGACATGTTTGATAACTATGAACATCGTTCCCGCGTCTTTGTGGCTGCGGTGCGGGAAATGGCACATGCTGCTGGCGCAGTGCTGGAGGGCGTCCGGTGAGTACCGTAGGGGCACGTCTGAACAGCAGTGCGCCAACGCGTGTGGTCAGCTTTGACCAGCCCCTGCTGTGGGTGACGCTGGTGCTGCTGATCTGGGGTCTGGTGATGGTGTATTCGGCGTCGATTGCAATGCCGGAGAACCCGCGCTTTGCCAAGTACACGCACACCTACTTCCTGACGCGCCATGTGTTGTGGTTGCTGATGTCTTTTGTGGCCGCGGTGCTCGCCTTCCAGGTGCCGGTGGCGACCTGGGAAAAAGCCGCACCCTGGCTGTTCATTGTTTCCCTGGTGTTCCTGATTGCCGTCCTCGTTCCCTACGTTGGCAAGGTGGTTTATGGCGCGCGTCGCTGGATTGCACTTGGACCCTTGGGTTTTCAACCGTCGGAGCTGGCCAAGTTCGCGGTGCTGCTGTACGCCGCCGACTACATGGTGCGCAAGATGGACGTCAAGGAGCACTTCTTCCGCGCCGTGGCACCGATGGGCGTGGCGGTAGCGGTGGTTGGCATGCTGCTGCTGGCGGAGCCCGACATGGGCGCCTTCATGGTGATTGCCGTGATTGCCATGGGCATCCTGTTCCTCGGCGGTGTCAATGCCCGCATGTTCTTCCTGATCGCTGCCGTCCTGCTGCTGGCATTCGGCTTGATGATTGCCATGAGTGAGTGGCGCCGTGAACGCATCTTCGCCTACCTCGATCCGTGGAGCGAGAAGAACGCGCTGGCCAAGGGCTATCAGCTCACGCACTCGCTGATCGCCATCGGTCGCGGCGAGATCTTTGGTGTCGGTCTGGGCGGCAGTGTGGAGAAGCTGCACTGGCTTCCGGAAGCACATACCGACTTCCTGCTGGCCGTGATT
>CAZZLB010000549.1:0-2454 GCA_964654655.1 uncultured Rhodoferax sp.
CGAACCCGGCACAAAGGGCAGCGCGGGCTTCATCTGGTACTTGTTCTGCACGATCAGCAGGTCCGGAAAATTCAGGCTGGCCGCCTTGATTTCGAGCAGCACCTGGCCTGCCTTGGGCTCCGGCGTCGGGAGCTCTTTCCAGGTCAGGGCGTCGGCGCCCACGGGGTTTTCACAAAGCCAGGCATGCATGGGAATGTCTCCAAAGAAGTTGCGCCGATGATAGGGGCAGGCGCTTGCTGGTATTGTCTCAGGCGTGACGACACGGCCCCTACAATGAAGAATAACTCCCCTGCCCATGAAAATTCTTATTTCCAATGACGACGGTTATCAGGCGCCCGGCATCGTGGCGCTCTACGAAGCGTTGAAAAACGTGGCTGAAGTCGAGGTCATTGCGCCCGAACAAAACAACAGCGCCAAGTCGAACGCGCTTACGCTGCACAGTCCGCTTTATGTGCATCGCGCCAGCAATGGTTTCCGCTACGTCAACGGTACACCGGCCGATTGCATGCACATTGCGCTGACCGGCTTGCTGGGTTATAGACCTGATCTGGTGGTATCGGGCATCAACAACGGTGCCAATATGGGCGACGATACGATTTATTCCGGCACCGTGGGCGCGGCCATGGAGGGCTATCTTTTTGGTGTGCCGGCGATTGCGTTTTCCCAGGTCGAGAAGAACTGGGCGCATCTCGACGCTGCCGCACACAAGGCGCGGGAACTGGTACTGCAGATGTGGAACCACAAGTTGATCGGCAGCAACGCCTGGCTGCTCAATATCAATATTCCAAACCTGCCACTGGACAAACTGGGCCACCTCAAGCTGTGCCGACTGGGCCGCAGGCACGCAGCAGAATCCGTGATCACCCAGGCCAACCCGCGCGGCGAGACCATGTACTGGATTGGCGCCGCCGGTGCGGTGAAGGATGATGCGGACGGCACGGATTTTCACGCCACAACGCAGGGCCATATTTCGATGACGCCGCTGAAAGTGGACTTGACCGACCACGACCATCTGGGCTACTGGGCGCAGACGGCAGCGCGCCTGACGAGCCTGGCTTCTGCATGAAAGAGCGGCCCTCTTTTCCGGCGCAACTGAATCGGTCGGCGGCCAAGCCCAAGGTTTCGGGAACCGCGGTCGGCAAGACGGTTTCGCACGGGATCGGACTCGATTCCAGCGCAGTGCGAATGAATATGGTGGCCAGGCTGTCGAAGCAGGGCGTCACGGACGACCGGGTGCTCGCAGCGCTTCAGGAGATTGAGCGGCACCGCTTTGTTGACAGTGCATTGGTCAATCAGGCCTACGAAGACACCAGTTTGCCGATTGGCCTGGGACAGACCATCTCCAAACCCAGTGTGGTCGCCCGGATGGCTGAACTGCTTTGCCACGGTGTCAGCGGCAAGCTCGGGCGTGTGCTGGAGATCGGTACCGGTTGTGGTTACCAGGCGGCGGTGCTGAGTCGGATGGCGATCGAGGTGTACAGCATCGAGCGCTTGCGCGGTCTTCATGAAAAGGCGCGTGAAAACCTGCGGCACTTGCGCCTCGCCAACCTGCATCTTCTTTTTGGTGATGGCATGCTCGGCTATGCCAAAGGAGCGCCCTACGCAGCCATCATCGCAGCAGCCGGCGGTGAGGCAGTGCCGCAGGCCTGGATCGATCAGCTTGCCGTGGGTGGACGTCTGGTTGCGCCGGTCGTCAAGGGCACTGGAAGCGGCGCGAAGCAGGCGCTGTTGGTGCTGGACAAAACAGAGCTGGGCGTGCGCCAGTCGGTGCTCGAAAGCGTCCATTTCGTCCCTTTAAAATCGGGCGTTGCATGAAGGAAGTTTCTATGTCTGGTTCACGTTTTCGTCTCGGCTCTTTGCTGGCAATGGCCTTGCTCGCCAGCATGGTGGGTGGCTGCGGCTCCAAAGTGATCAACCGTGCGCCGGTAGAAGACCGAGGCGTGGTCCTGGTGCCGGGCCAGCCGGTGGTACCGGTACTTGAGCCGGCAACTGCGCCGGCACCGGCGCCAGCACTGGTCAAGCAGTTGCCTGGCTGGGAAAACGCTGGCAAGCCTGGCTATTACACGGTCAAGCCTGGCGATACGCTGATTCGAATTGGCCTGGACCACGGCCAGGGCGCCAAGGACATTGCACGTTGGAGCGGTGTTGACAACCCGAACCGGATTGAAGTGGGGCAGGTGTTGCGTGTGGAGCCGCCGGTTGGCAGTGTGGCGATTGCCAAGCCCGTGCAGGCGGGCAGTGCGGTACCCGTTGTACCCACTGCAGTTCCACCGCGGCCTGCCGGAGTGGAGAAGCCGGCTGCGGCAAGTGCACCGGCCGTTTCTGCGCCAGCACCGCTTGCTGCACCGGACGATGAACTCAATTGGATCTGGCCCGCCGCTGGCGCTGTGCTGGCCGGTTTTGACGAAGTCAAAAACAAGGGGCTGGACATTGCTGGTGCTGCCGGCGAGGCGG
>CAZZLB010000550.1:0-2454 GCA_964654655.1 uncultured Rhodoferax sp.
TCATGCCGCCACCTCACTCACGCTGACCACCAGCCCTAGCTCTACGCCTGTCGGCAGCACAAACTCGACGAACAGCTCCGTCTCGGTGTTGCGGCTCACGCCGACGCACTCGGCGAGCCGCTCGTTGCCGCTCAGCCGACGCCGCGCCGCCTGAATGGCCCGGTAGCAGGTCTGGCGCCAATCCTGGGTACTCATGCCGCCCGCCAGTTCCGCTGATTCCATCCATCGACAGCGTAGGGCATCCCGTCGCCGCCGGGCATCGTGAGCCCGCAGGTGCCGCACTCTACATCGTCGCCGACGAGCAGCACGTCCATGCCGCCACAGCACGGGCAGGGCAGCACATTGATATCAACGGCCTCCTCGGGCGTCAGTTGGGACGCCTGGGCTGGACCACAGTCGTGCATGGGTGCGATGGCACTCACAGCCGTCAGACGATAGCTCATGCCGCCCGCCTTTCGCTCATCGCCGGCTCCGTGTCGCGCAGCTCGCGCTCGCGTTCGTCCGCGCGCTGCAGCTCGTCGACCCGCCGCAGGTCTTCCAGGTACGCGCGCACCATCCGACTCACGCGCGCCAGCCGCACCGTGCTACAATCCTGTGTGTCCATCGTGGTCCTCCATTGACCTCAGTGGGCTGGGCGCCTGCCGGTCGCATCCGGTTGGCGCCCTTCGCTTTGTTGGGACAATCCTAACAGATTGGCCCTCCCATTTCAACACAAGTGGCAAAATAGCGCGCTATCACGCGGGCGAGTCGGACTCGACGGCGGCCCGCGGAGTCGGCGTCAGGCCCTCGTCGCGCGCGGCCACAATCATGGCCTGGTAGGTCGCCACTCGGAACGCCGCCATGAGCTGCCGGCGCGCGGTTTTGACTGTGCCGCGGCTGTAGCTGGTGAAGGCCATCTGCTCGTCGACGGCGTGCCACCCGGTCAGGTGCGCGTCGAGCACGCGGCGGGCGCTGCCGGTCAGTCCTCTGGTGATGGGGTGCTGGTCTGGTGTCACGCCGCCACCTCCCGGTCCGCCCGCAGGCGCTGAGTCTCGCTGGTCAGCCAGGCCAACTGCGTGCCGATGCCTCGGCGCACAGCCAGCTCCTGCAACGGCGCCGCGCAGCTCGGCCAGACCGCGCGGCAGAGCTGCACGTAGTCGCGCCCGCCGACGGCCACCGCCTGCTCGCCGAGCAAGCCGCGCCCGCGCGCCTGCCACTCCAAGTAGTCGGGGTGGACACTGCCGGGCCAGCCGAGCCGCTGGCTGTATGGAGTGAGCACCTGGTCCAGGTCCACCAGCCCGTGTTCGGCGCTGATGATGTAGACGCGGCTCGGCGGCGCCAGCTCGAGCGCGTAGGCGAGGCAGGCATGCGCGTAGCGGCCCGTGTAGAGGTCGCGGGCCGGCGCAGGGTGGGGCCGCTTGAGGTGGCCGCAGGTGGTCAGAACAATCATGGCTGGTCGCACTCCTGCGCGGCACGTCGCCGCGCTTCCCACTCGGTCAATCCCGCGGCGACGCCGGCAGCGCGGGCGCGGTCCCAGGTCTGGCGCCGCGGGTCGCGCTTCGGCGGTCGATGCAGTTCGCGATGCAGCTCGTGCTCATCGACCTCAGCGGACACGGGCCACCTCCTCTCGAAGTTCACGGTCGGCGGTGCGCTCGGCCGACACCTTGCCAACACCGGCCGCTTGAAGCTCAGCAACGCGGGCGAGCCGTCGCCCAGCCTGCGCCTGCGGGCCTCCGCTGTGTTCGGCGTCGCCAGACACCTGAGCGGCAGTTGTTGCGAAACCTGGGGCATCTGGAGCGAGGGAGTGGAGCAGGGACACCAGCCGCGGCCAGTTGCTCGGCGAGTACACCCGCACTTCGGCCCCGGCGTCGCGCAGGCGGTCGTGCACTTCGAGCTGCGCCGCAGACAGCACACCGTGCTCGGCCTTCAACTCGACCCACACTTCGCGCGTGCCGACGAGCAGCAGGTCAGGCAGGCCCGCGCAGTTGCGGCGCGAGTCCTTGTCGTGCCAACACCAGATACCAAGCGACTTGGCCAGTTCGACGGCCTGGGCCTGCAACTCAAACTCGCCGACTGTCGGCTCGGAAAATGGGGCCGTGTGACTGCGGCGCATGGGCTACTCCTCGCGGGCTTGCTGCCGAGCCTGCTGCCGGCGCCGTTTGTGCGGCTGGCGGTGAGCCGACTCGCCCGCATGGCCGCGCCACGAGATCGGGTTCTCGCGCCGCACGTCCTCTCGGGCGTCCAACATGCGCTCGCGGCTCTCGCTGCTGCTTGGCTCACTCATTGGGCGACTCCACTGCCGGCAGCGACCACATGCGCCCGTCGTACAGCACCTCGCCCCGCTTCTTCACCCAGCCCAGCCGCGCTGGGATGCTGGCCGCGCCCACGCCGAGCCGCTCGGCCAACTCGGCGGTGGTCAGCGGGCCGTTTGCGAGCAGGCGCAACACCTGCTCCGACGGCGTGCAAATCAAGTCG
>CAZZLB010000551.1:0-2452 GCA_964654655.1 uncultured Rhodoferax sp.
GCGCAGCCTGATCTGGCGCGATGACGTGCATGGCGTCGCGGTACCTGCCTTGCTCTACGCCTCGATACCGCTGCCCGACAATCTCTCCTATCCGGTCTATCGTCTCGCCATCTCCGGCGTCTGCCTACTGCTGGCTTTTGCCCTCTACGTCCTGATCCAGAAGACGCGCCTTGGAATGATGATCCGGGCCGGCGCCAGCAACCGCGACATGGTGCAGTCGCTCGGTATTGACATCAAATTCCTGTACCGGGTGGTGTTTGCCGCCGGCATGGCCGTTGCCGTCTTCGCCGGCATGATTGCCGCACCTGTGTCATCGGTCTATCCGGGCATGGGCAATACGGTGCTGATCATCTGCTTTGTCGTCGTCGTGATTGGCGGCATCGGCTCGATCCGCGGCGCCCTGCTCGCGGCCCTGCTGATCGGTGTTGTTGATACCTTCGGCAAGGTGCTTGTGCCCCAGGCTTCGGGTGTGCTGATTTACGTGATGATGGCGCTGATCCTGCTGTGGAAACCCAGCGGCCTGTTCAAGGCCGGCTAGGCGCCAGCTGATTCGCATGAAGCACAGCAAGATCATTTTCTCGGTCCTGACTTTTGCCGCGCTGGCACTGTTTCCGCTGGTCGCCGGGAAATACGGCATCGACCTGGTCACCAAAATCATGATCTTTGCCGTCTTTGCGCTGAGCCTGGAACTGCTGGTCGGTGGCACCGGCCTGGTCTGCTTCGGACAGTCGGCGTTTCTGGGTATCGGCGCCTACGCCGCGGTGTTGCTGTCGCCACAGAGCGGAGCAGCCTCCATGCTCTGGCTGCTGCCAGTCTGTGTGCTGGCCGCTGCGGCCTATGCGTTGCTGGTGGGCGTGCTGTCACTGCGCACCAGTGGCGTCTATTTCATCATGGTCACGCTGGCCTTTGCCCAGATGGTCTACTATGTGGCGCACGACACGCCATTGGGTGGTGGCACCGACGGCATCTACATGACCATCAAACCGGTGCTGGGCAGTCTGATGGACCTTGATCAGCCGCTCACGCTCTATGCCTTCACGCTGACGAGCCTGGTGCTGGTCTTCGCCTTTCTGGCATTGCTGCTGCGTTCGCGCTTCGGCCGCGCCCTGGCCGGCATCCGTGTCAACGAGCAGCGCATGCGCTCCACGGGTTTCTCGACTTTTGGCTACAAGCTGGCGGCCTTTGTCATCTCCGGCGGCATTGCCGGCCTCTCCGGTTTCCTGTTCGCCGTGAAGGACGGTTATGTGAACCCGGAACTGATCAGCTGGCATGTCTCGGGCAACGTGCTGATCATGATCATCCTGGGCGGCATCGGGCAGTTGCGCGGCGCCGTCATTGGCGCTTTCGCCTTTGCGCTGCTGCAGGAGTTGTTCAAGTCGGATTCAGTTTTTGGCGCCTTTGCCAAGCACTGGCAGCTTGGGCTGGGACTGACCATCATCGCCAGCGTCGCCCTGTTGCCACGCGGGCTGGTGGGGGTGCCGCAGCAGATCGCCGAGCGCCTGTTCGGTCGCTCCAGCGCCGGTACGGCGGCGGCCGATGCGGAGTCTGAAGATGAGTGAGTCCGAAGTCCTGCTGCGTGGGCGCGCAATCACCCGCCGCTGGGGTGGCCTGGTGGCTCTGGACAAGGTATCGCTCGAACTCGATCGCCACAGCGTGCATGCGGTCATAGGACCCAATGGCGCTGGCAAGTCAACACTGATCAATATCCTGTCCGGAGAGATCGAACTGTCGGCAGGAGAGATTGAGTTACTGGGCCAGAACGTGACAAGCTGGTCGCAACCCCGTCGCTCACGCGCCGGACTGGGCCGCAGCTACCAGCGCAACACCATCTACCCCAGCTTCACGGTGCTGGAAAACTGCCGTCTGGCGGCACAAATTCTCCATCCCAGACCCTGGGCGTTCTGGCAGGACGCGCAGAAGTGTCAACGAAGCAGCGAGAAGGCACATGAAGTGGCCCAGCGCGCCGGACTGGGCGCCGTACTCGATCGCAGCGCAGGCATGCTGTCACACGGCCAGAAGCGCCAGCTTGAAATCGCCATGTGTCTGGCCACCGACCCCGAGGTACTGCTGCTGGACGAGCCGCTGGCCGGCATGGGCGCCGAAGAAACCGAGCGCATGCTGGCCCTGCTGGCAGAGCTCAGGAGCAGCCATGCCATTTTGCTGGTCGAGCACGACATGGACGCGGTATTCCGGATCGCCGACAAAATCACGGTGATGGTCAACGGTGTTGTCATCGCCTGCGGCTCGCCCGACTTTGTGCGCGGCCACGCAGGTGTGCGGCTGGCCTACCTGGGGGAGACCAGCCATGAGTCGTGAACTGATTGTGGACGCGCGCGCTGTGCACGCCTGGTACGGCTCCAGCCATGTGCTGCACGGCGTCGATCTGCAGATCGGCCGCGGCGAGACCGTGGGCCTGCTTGGACGCAACGGCATGGGCAAGAGCACGCTGATC
>CAZZLB010000552.1:0-2446 GCA_964654655.1 uncultured Rhodoferax sp.
GGCGCCGCCATCGGGACCATGAAAAACGAGGTCGGCTTGACCGATGAATCCATCGAGAAGGGCTTGCGGGATCTGGTCGCCATGCTGAAAGACAACCCGGACATGGGCGCAGTGGGGGCGCTGGCTGCCGTCGAGTACATGAAAGCCGCGAAGCTGGCCCAGTGCAAGGTGAACAGCGAGTATTGCACGCAGTCAGGCCAGCGCATCTGCGGCAAGCCCTCGGAGCAGCACACGATTTCCTTGCACAACAAGACCAACGCGCCGCTGCTCGCAAAAGTGCACGTCCGGGCCGACCAGAGCCATTGCGAGAATCACGTCTGCGACATGAACGGTGTCCTTCCGGTAGGGGGCAACAAGTCCTGCGTCGTCTTCGGGCAATGGGACACCAACAAGGTGCAAGTTTATGTGCAGGCATGGGGGCCGGGCGGGAGCAGTCCGACCTTCACGCCCCTTGCGAATCAGGATCAATTCCCGCCCATCACGCCGGAGGACGGCGGCTACCCGGCGCTGCAATGGAACTTCAACAAATCAGCGGGAAACAGTATCGATCTCTCCTACAGGAACAACAGCCTGTGCATGGATGCCGGCAACCAGCATGTCTGCGGAAACTTTCAGTACAAGCCCAATCTCGATCAATGGGTAAGTCAGC
Source organism: uncultured Rhodoferax sp. (assembly GCA_964654655.1). Classification (GTDB taxonomy): domain Bacteria; phylum Pseudomonadota; class Gammaproteobacteria; order Burkholderiales; family Burkholderiaceae_C; genus Rhodoferax. The sequence goes on from CAZZLB010000552.1 coordinate 650, forward strand.
CACCTCAAGACACGATTCGCGATGCTCGTGGCCAACTCATGTGCGCCCCGAAGGATATGCCCGGGGTCGGCAGGGCATTTCGGAGCGGCGGGGGCATCGGCGCGGTAATGGGCGGCGGGCCTGTCGGCTGGTCCTGCCAATTCGGCAGTGGCGGGAGCGAGCGTACGTACACCAGCAACTTTGTGTTTCTGAGAGTCAATCCGAGTAACGTGCTATGGAAGACTCCTTCACAAGGCGGCGCGGGCAACATCGGAGATGCGGTGGTGCGCTCTCAATTCAGCGAAGTCATGTCATATACGCAATACACGCCCGTCTGCCGTGCCAATCCCGGCGGGGGCTGGCAACACATGGAGTTCGGCTGGGTCTACGAAAACAAATGTGTCCTGGGCTGGGGTGGCCGTTCACCGAGTTTCCCGCAGTACGAGACGCTGTTTGAACGAAAGTGAACGAGATGCGCCAATACCGGATGCAAGGCCTGTGCATGGCCTGTTGCCTGATGCTGGCAGGGTGTGCCACGCAGGGGCCACCCTCCGCCAGTTCCGCCACCCGCCAGGATCAGCCAGCCGAGCAAGCAATGGCGCTGCTGTCGGATGGTCAATACAAGGCCGCCAGCACAGAATTGAACCGGGCGCTGGCGCGAAAGCCACTCGACGCAAATCTGCACTTCCTGAATGCGCTGGCTTATCGGCAAACCAAGGGCGAACTTGGCCAGACTGTGGTTGACCTGGAGGAGACCGGCTATCGTCTGGCACTTGAATTCAATCCCGAGCATTGGCTGGCTGCGCAGCATCTTGGCCTGCTGCAAATTGAACAGCACCAATACACGGCGGCCCGGCTTTCACTGGCGACGGCGGCACGCCTGCGACCGGGCAATCCTGACATTCAACTGGCTCTGGCTGGTGCCGCCTACCAGGCGCGTGACTTGCCGCTGGCTCTGCTGGCAGCCGAACGCACCCTGACTGTTCGCGCACAGGATCCGGTGGCCTTGCGGATCGCAGCCCTGTCCAGCGCTGCCTTGGGAATGGACGGCAACGCAGGTGATTTTGCAAACCGTCTGCAGGGCCTGCAGCCTGATGAATCCGGCATCTTGACCGAGCGCCTGGCGAGCTGGAGACGCATGCACGCGCAGGGTGATGTCACCACGCAAGTGGCACAGCCAACAGCGGCGCAAGCCGAGCGGCTGGCGCAGGCAAACCCGGCACCGTATGGCTCTGCACCGTACGGCGCGCCGGCCAACTACGCCAGCACAAGCAACAGCGAACCGATGGCGGCGGCCTGGAACACCTGTGTACAGAGTGCCGCCAGCCAGTATGGGGCATCCTACGCGGGTGGTCAAAGTGGATCCGGCGCGGTTGACCAGACGCCTCTGCCAGCCCTGCCTTCACCTTGCAAAGGGGTGAGCTTGCCACGCATGGCTGTGGTTGATGTTGCGCTGATCCGGACAACGGAGACCACCAACTACAGCAATGGCATCAATCTGCTCGATGGACTCAAACTGCTTCTCGGTGGTGCCTGGAATCAGACCCTTGTCACCGACCCGTCGAATGGCAGCAGCAACAGCACCACGATCACACGCAGCCTGGGTTTGCCTGCCAGCGGCATCAGCTACTCGCTCAATATCTTCAATGCGGCCGACGTGGCAGCGGACGTCATTGCCAGACCCACCCTGCTGGCGCTGGATCGAATGCCATCGAATTTCTTTTCCGGCTCGGTGGTATCGGTTGCCATTGCCGGTCAGTACGGCGGGAGTGTGACCGACAAGCCCATTGGCGTCAGCCTGGCGGTGACACCAACCTT
>CAZZLB010000553.1:0-2446 GCA_964654655.1 uncultured Rhodoferax sp.
GCCGGTGGAATCACGGACCCACTTGATCTCGATGTCAGGATAAGACTTGTTGAAGCCTTCCTGGTAGGCCTTGAGCTGGTCGGTTTCGAGCGCGGTGTAAACCAGCAGCTGGGTCTTCTGTGCCGACGCTGCAGCGGCGAAGGCGACGAGGCCGGTCAGGAGAAGGGATTTGGACAAAGTGGACAAACGCACGTGAAGCTCCTTCAGGTGAAAAATTGCAATGGTGTGACCGGATTATGTCGGCGTCATGACAAAACGCCCACGCACGCATTTATTTGAACCGGAGTCCTGCTGTTTGTCAATTGTGTTTTGCAAATTGTCAACAAAAGCCTTTTGTGTTGTAATAAAAACATGAATGCGGCGCTTCACCCAACCATTGCACTGTTGCAGAGCAGTTCGCTCACCACGGTGGTGCAGCAGGAGATCGAGCGCGCCATTCTGGTGGGCGACTATGCACCAGGGTCGAAGCTGAACGAGGCCGCGCTGGCGGAGAAGCTTGGTGTTTCGCGCGGGCCGGTCCGTGAGGCTTTCCGGATGCTCGACGAAGCCGGGCTGGTGCGCACCGAAAAAAACCGTGGCGTCTTTGTGCGGGCCATCCCGATGGACGAGGCGCTCGAGATTTTCGACTTGCGCGCCGCCATGGACGACTGGATCGGCAAGCGGCTGGCGGTCTGCATCACGCCCGAGCAGCTCAAGGAACTCAAGGCCATGGTGGCGGAGATGGAAGCAGCGGTGAAGGCACAGGACGCCCACCAGTACCACGTGCTGAACCTGAAATTCCATGATCGCATGGTGGAGATCTGCGGTAACCGCAAGCTCACCGACACCTATCGCCGCCTCATCAAGGAACTCTCGCTGTTCCGGCGTCAGAACCTGGCCGACGCCGGTCTGATGCGGACCTTTCTGAACGAGCACAAGCAGATCGTGAAAGCGATTGCCTCGGGCGACGCGCAGGCCGCCGGACAGGCCATGTTTGACCACGTCATGCTGAGCAAGCAGCGCACCATAGACAACGATCAGAGCCAGCGTTCGCCGGCCAGCTGAAGATGGGTGCCTGGCCGTCTCAAAGCGAGGGCGATGTCAACCAGTCGCCTCGGCGCGCGCAGTGGCAGGACGAGCATCTGGACGAGGCAACGCGCGACCTGCTGGCGCGCGACAGCGCGGCCTTCTTGCATCAATCAGTATCCACGCCCTGTCTGAGCGCAATTGCCCGTGCCGAAGGCATCTGGATTGAAGATACGGCGGGCCGGCGCTACATGGATTTTCATGGCAACAACGTGCACCACGTTGGCTACGCCCATCCGCACGTGCTTGCCGCCATCAAGCAGCAACTCGACACCCTGAGCTTTGCGCCACGCCGCTTTGCCAGCGACCGTGCGGTCGAACTGGCCGAAGCGCTGGGCGCGCGTTTCAGGGCGCTGACCGGAAGCGCCGGCAAAGTACTGTTCACGACCGGCGGCTCCGACGCGGTGCAAGTGGCGATCAAGCTCGCGCGCATTGCCACCGGGCGCTTCAAGACCCTGAGTTTCTGGGACTCTTTTCATGGTGCAGGCTTTGGTGCCTCCAGCGTCGGCGGTGAGTCGCTGTTTCGCAGCGGCCGCGCCGTCGGCCCCTTGCTGCCGGGCACTGAGCATGTGGCACCGTTTGGCTGCTATCGCTGTCCTTATGGCCATTCTGTGGACAGCAACGGCCAGCCGAGGCTGGATCAATGCCAGCTCGCCTGCGCAGCCATGGTGCGCTATGTGCTGGAGCGTGAGGGTGATGTGGCGGCTGTGATTGCGGAGCCGGCGCGCGCCGTGCCCTTCATCCCGCCACCGGGCTACTGGCAGGCAGTGCGCGCAGCCTGCCATGCTCACGGCGCGCTGCTGATCTTTGATGAAATTCCCACCGGACTGGGCAAGACCGGGCGCTTCTTCGCTGCCGAACATGATGACGCTGCGCCCGACATCGTGGTGCTGGGCAAGGCGCTGGGTGGCGGTGTGCTGCCAATCGCTGCCTGCATCGCGCGTGCCGATCTCGATGTGGCTGCTGCCTACGCCTTTGGGCACTACACGCACGAGAAGAACCCGGTGACAGCGGCCGCAGCACTGGCCACGCTGGAAGTGATTGAGCGCGAGCAACTGGTCGAGAACGCGGCGCGTGTTGGCGCCTACGCGCTGGAGCGCCTGCACGGGATGAAGCAGCGCCACCACTTGATTGGCGATGTGCGCGGCCGTGGCCTGCTGCTGGGGCTGGAACTGGTGAATGATCGCGCTGCCAAGACACCAGCACCGGAGGCCGCAGAGCGCGTGCTTTACGCCGCCCTGTCACGCGGCCTGTCCTTCAAGACCACCATGGGCCATGTGCTGACCTTGACGCCGCCGCTCATCACCACGCGTGAGCAGATGGGTCAGGCGCTGGATATTCTGGATCAGTGCCTGACGGAGTGCGGTCGCGCTGCTTGAGC
>CAZZLB010000554.1:0-2435 GCA_964654655.1 uncultured Rhodoferax sp.
TGCTGCGTCCCTGGAGTGCAGCGTTGGTGGTGCCACCGGTGATCTGGCTCTCGGTGCTCAATGCCACCTTGTGCACGGCGCTGCCGGTGTTGCTGGTGATGATGGCCATAGAGCGCATTGGCGCCAGCGTGGTGTCGCAGGTCGGCATGGTGGGGCCGCTCTCCACCATTCTGATGAGTGTGCTGGTTCTGGGTGAGCCGTTCACGCTCTGGGTTGCTTCCGGTACGATGCTTGTGATTGCCGGCATTTTTGTTTTTACGCGTCGAGGTTGAGTTGTCCTGATGTTGCGCAAACTGATACGGATTCTGGTGCTTGGTAGCTTGACCCTGTTGCAATGCGCTGCGGCGCTCGGGTCTGAAGTGCCGACGGTGGCGCGGTCGGGCCGGTCTTCCTATGTGCTGGCAGACTCCATCGGCTTGGGTCTTCATCTGGACAAACTTGAGGCCAGGCTGCAGGCCAGGCTGGGCGGCCCCTCGCTGATCAATTATGGCGCTGGACGATCCATTACTGGTGCAGCAAGTCCGCAGGACAAGTCGGCCTTGGCCAGCGTGGCCGCAGACCGTCAGATCATCGCAAAAGCCAGCGTCATCATCATCATTCTTGGCATGGAGCAACACGAAACATCGTTCGCAGACAGCCAGCAGGAACTGATGCGCGAGCTCAAAAACATTGCGCCGCAGGCCAGCTACTACTGGATTGACATTGGTGCCACGATTTCGGTTCGTGCTGCCAGCTGGAGTGCGCGCAACAAGATGATTTACGACAACGCCGGTCGGCTCGGCTACAGCGTCATCAGTCGCTACAAGGCGATCTTCGGGTCCGACGCCGATCCACTGAACATCCAGCCGGGACAGAACTTCCCGGGCTGGAGCACGGAACCCGGTTATGGTGGTCCGGGCAACGTTCACGGCTTCGATGCGGAACTGTCGCTCTCTATCGTCGCGGCGCTCGATGCAGCAGACGCGCAGGCGGCCTGTCGCAGGGCCGCCAGCCGGCGTTCCTACGTTCTGGGCGATTCCATCGCCTACGGTCTACAAATGGACGGCCTGGCCCTGAAACTGCAAGAAAAACTCGGAGGCGTTTCATTGATCAGTTACGACGGTGGTCGTTCGATTGACCATCGCGGCAGCCAGATCGGGAGGTCCGCTCTGGAGAGTGTTGAAATCGACCGGGAATTCATCGCCGGTGCCCACGTGGTGGTGATTGTGCTGGGCACCAATCAGCTTGAAACCTCGTTTGCGCAGAGCCAGCGGCAACTGTTGCAGGCCCTGAAGGCCATCGCGCCCCATGCCAGGTACTACTGGGTCGACATCGGGGCCACGCTGGCGACCCAGGTCGAGGGTTGGAACGCGCGCAACAAAGTCATTTATGACAACGCAGCGGACATGGGCTACAGCGTGATCAGCCGCTACAAAGCCATTTTTGGCCCCCGGGCCGACCCGCTGCGTATCGTGGCGGGTCAGGAATTTCCGGCGTCAACGGCAGACCCGGCAGGTTGGCCACCGGACAACATTCATGGTGCCTATGGAGCGCTGTCCAGAGCGATTGTGCAAGCAGTGAGCTCGGGTTCATGTGCTGTGGCAAACTGACTGCATGAATCATGCACAATTGACAAAACAGATGGAGTAAAGACGATGGATCTAGGTATCTCGGGTAAATGGGCTCTGGTATGCGGTGCCAGCAGGGGCCTGGGTTTTGGTTGCGCGCAGGCGCTGGTGCGCGAGGGCGTTCATGTGCTGATGGTGGCGCGTCGCGCTGATGTGCTGCAGGCAGCGGTGGCAGAACTTCAGGCCGACCCACTGCGAGCGGCAAATGCCAGTGTGCAGTTTGTCGCTGCCGACATCACCACGGTGGAAGGCCGCGAGGCGGTGTTTGCAATGCGGCACGACTTCGACATAGTTGTCACCAACGCCGGCGGCCCGCCACCCGGAGATTTTCGGGACTGGGACAGGGCGGCGTGGGTCAAGGCGCTGGACGCCAACATGCTGACGCCTATCGAATTGATCAAAGCGTGTGTGGACGGCATGATGGCGCGCGGTTTTGGCCGCATCGTCAATATCACCTCTGGCGCAGTGAAGGCGCCGATCGATATCCTGGGGCTCTCCAATGGCGCACGCAGTGGCCTGACGGGTTTCGTGGCAGGCGCTGCGCGCAGCAAGCTGGCGGGACAGGGCGTCACCATCAACAATCTGCTGCCAGGTGCCTTTGATACCGACAGGCTCAAGGCATTGATGAGCGGGACCGCTCAAAAGTCCGGCTTGGACGTGGTGGCTGTCATCGAAGGCCGCAAGAAAACCATTCCCGCGCAGCGCTTTGGTACGCCTGAGGAATTTGGCGCCATCTGCGCTTTCCTGTGCAGTCAGCATGCCGGCTTCATCAATGGCCAGAATGTGCTGGCCGACGGTGGCGCTTACCCGGGCACTTTTTGATGTCGG
>CAZZLB010000555.1:0-2433 GCA_964654655.1 uncultured Rhodoferax sp.
CCGCTTTTTCCCGATTCGTGGCACTGCCGCAGAGTCCCTGATCAGCACCACACGCAAACGCATCCACAACATCATGGCCGCCGCGGACGACCGCCTGTTGGTGGTCATCGGCCCTTGCTCCATCCACGACCCGGCCGCGGCACTGGACTATGCACAGCAACTCAAGCAGCAGCGTGACAGATATGCTGACACGCTGGAAATCGTGATGCGCGTGTATTTCGAGAAGCCGCGGACCACCGTGGGCTGGAAAGGATTGATCAACGATCCGTATCTGGACGAGTCCTTCCGCATCGACGAAGGACTGCGCATGGCGCGCCAGTTGCTGATAGAAATTAACCGCCTCGGTCTGCCAGCCGGCAGCGAATTCCTGGACGTCATCTCTCCCCAGTATCTGGGTGACCTGATTTCGTGGGGTGCCATTGGCGCCCGCACAACAGAGAGCCAGGTGCACCGCGAGTTGGCCTCGGGTCTGTCGGCGCCGATCGGCTTCAAGAACGGCACCGACGGCAATATCAAGATTGCCACCGACGCCATCCAGGCGGCTGCCGGTGGTCACCATTTTCTGTCGGTTCACAAGAACGGGCAGGTGGCCATCGTGCAGACCAGCGGCAACCCGGATTGCCACGTCATCCTGCGCGGCGGCAAGACGCCCAACTACGACGCGGCCAGCGTCGCTGCTGCCTGCAAGGACCTGTCGCTTGCCAAGCTGCCAGCAAACCTGATGGTTGACTGCAGCCACGCCAACAGCAGCAAGCGTCACGAAAAGCAGCTTGACGTCGCACGTGACGTCGCAGCCCAGATCGCAGCCGGTTCCAGGAGCGTGTTTGGTGTGATGATCGAAAGCCATCTTCGCGCTGGCTCACAGAAGTTCACTGCCGGCAAGGACGATGCTTCACGCCTCGAATACGGCAAGAGCATCACCGATGCCTGCCTCGGCTGGGATGAGTCCTGCATCGCACTGGAACTGCTGTCGCAGGCGGTCAGGCGTCGCCGATCGCGCTAGGCCCGCTCCAGCGCCTGCAACAACTTGAGGTGGATGCCACCAAAACCACCATTGCTCATGCACAGGATCTGGTCCCCGGCACGGGCTTGACCCATCACTTGCCCAACCAGTTCATCAATGCTGTCGGCCACCTGTGCTCTGGGGCCCAAATCGACCAGGGCGTCGCGTGCATCCCAACCCAAGGCACCGCCGTGGCAAAACGCCAGATCAGCGTTTTCAAGGCTCCAGGGAAGTTGGGCCTTCATGGTGCCGAGCTTCATGGTGTTGGAGCGCGGCTCAAAGACCGCCAGAATGCGCGAGCCCGGTCCAAGCTTGCGCCGCAAGCCATCAATCGTCGTTCGAATCGCTGTGGGATGATGCGCAAAGTCATCGAAAACTGTAACGTCGCCGCCCTGGTATGCCACCGTACCGCGCAGTTCCATGCGACGCTTCACATTTTCAAAACTCTGCAGCGCTCTGGCCGCATCCGCCGGTGTAACGCCAACATGCTCGGCAGCGGCAATGGCCGCCAAGGCATTCATCTGGTTATGCACACCAGTTAGCGCCCACTTCACTTGAGTCACCACACTACCTTGATAGAGCACATCAAATGCGTCAGGTTCGCCTACCGCACTGAAGTCGCTGACCGCAGCACCAAAGCTGCGCACCTCGCTCCAGCAACCCATGTGCAACACGCGAACCAGACTTTCTTCCAGCCCATTGACCAGCACCCGCCCACTCGCCGGGACCGTGCGCACCAAGTGATGGAACTGGCGCTCAATCGCCCCCAAATTGTCAAAAATATCCGCGTGATCAAATTCAAGATTGTTTAGCACCGCTGTGCGCGGACGGTAGTGCACAAACTTGCTGCGCTTGTCAAAAAAAGCCGTGTCGTATTCATCGGCTTCGATAACGAAACATGCCCCCACGCTTGTCGCTTCGCGTACCGCGCTGCCCCCCGAGGGGGCTAATTTTGGCTCGCGCCGAACTTCGCTTCCTAGGGGCGGCCCGTCGAAAAATTGCCTGGTCTTTCCCCCCAAACTGGCTGAAACGCCAAAGTTCCGGGGTACACCACCGACCAGAAAGCCGGGTTGCAAGCCGCTACATTCAAGAATCCAGGCGATCATGGCCGTGGTTGTGGTCTTGCCATGGGTACCGGCGACGGCGATCACATGGCGCCCTTGAAGCACATGCTCCGCCAACCATTGCGGGCCACTGGTATAAGGTAGCCCGGCGTCCAGAATGGCCTCCATCAGCGGGAACTTGGCGCCGCCATCGGCCAGGTGTGCACGGCTCACGACATTGCCAACCACAAAAATGTCCGGCTTCAAGGCCAACTGGTCAGCGCCAAAACCTTCGATCAACTCAATGCCAAGCGAGCGCAACTGCTCACTCATGGGCGGGTAAACCGCTGCGTCACAACCAGTCACTTTGTGGCCTGCTTCACGTGC
>CAZZLB010000556.1:0-2430 GCA_964654655.1 uncultured Rhodoferax sp.
TGTTGTATCACCTAATTCTAAAATTGCGAGATAGACTGCACTCTCTTTTTCGGAAAATCCTAATTGTGTTAGTTGGTCTTGTTTCATAAAAGTGTTGATTAGTGTCGACAAAATAATTTTAATTTATCAAAATAAGTTTGTCAATAAGATCAAATAAACAATTCAAAAAGTGTCGAAAACTATTGACAAAATATTGAAAAAATGATATATCTTTCCTGCGTCGTAAATACAGAGAAAGGGGTCATACCTTGGCTCTCAGTCAGAAAGCGTACTACGGTCTCGGTCAGGTGCCGTTGGGCATCGGTGCCGTGTTGCGTGGCTGGGATGTGACGGAAGAGGAGTTCCGTTGTCCCAATCGTCTGTCTGTTGTTGACTGCCGGATAATGACGGCGGCCTGTCGTCACGACTGCTACCACTGCTTCACCGACAAGCTGGTCTGCAACCTGACTTTCGAAGAGCAGATCTCGATCGTCGACCAGATTGCAGACATGGGTGCATGCGGGATCGATTTCCTCGGCGAAGGAGAGCCGACCCTCGATCGCCACTTCATCGAGATCATCGAACACTGCGCTGTGCGTGGGGTGCAACCGGTTGTCTTCACGGACGCCGCGACGAAGTTGCAAGATCGTGGGCTGGTGCGACGGCTTGCCACCTGCAACGTAACCGTAGCTCCCAAGTGCGACAGCCTGTTCAATGCTGACTACCAGAACTGGGTCGTCGGTGACGCGGCAGGCAAGTACTTCGGGCAACGCAATGAGGCGATCGAACTCCTGATCGAGGAAGGCTTCAATGCAGTCAGCGATCAAGGGACGACTCGACTCGGCTTCGACATGGTGGTCACACGCCGCAACATGCATGAGGTCGGTCAGACCTTGCGCTACTGCCGCGACCGCAACCTCTGGATCGTCTTCGCCTTCTTCATCCCGGCTGGCCGGTGTGCGAAGGTGAATTTCGATCACAACCTTGCGTTGTCTGAGCCTGAGAAGGCGGTGGTCCGCGACGAGGTGCGTCGTATCGATGAGGAGGAGTACGGTTTTGTACACCGGATCTGCAACAACTTCCTCACCTGTGCCTGCGTCGAGCGGATGCAGGTCTACGGTAACGGCGATGTCAGCCCCTGTCCGGGCAACGAGACGCGGGTCGGCAACATCCGCGACGCAAGGATCGCGGATCTGCATCGACGCATCCTCGACCAGTTTCCGGCGCACAACCCCGTGTGCTTCGGCGGGAACTGCCTCTACCGTCCGCAGCCCTAGGAGGAGCTGCGTGGCCTGTTCATTCTGAGCCCTGCTCGGAGACAAGAGTTCCGTTTGGAACCGCGTCTCCCGGCGGGGCTTTTGTCTTGTTTTTGGTATAATTCAAATCATGAATTTGCAGACAAAACTCTCTTCGCTCTCTGGTGTCGGACCAAAGACATCGGCGAGGCTGGAAAAACTCGGGTTGGTCACGGTTCATGACCTGCTTTTTTATTTCCCGAGAAGATATGAAGACTATACCCAAATCAGCAAGATTTCTGATTTAGGTAGGAACGAGGAACAAGGGACAAGGAACGAATCTGGTGGATTTTTTACAATTCGAGTAACACTTTTGGGGATTGCCAACAAAAAGACGCGGAGGCGAGGTTTTGCGGTCACTGAGGCCCAAGTGGTTGACGAGACCGGGTCACTAAAAGTTGTTTGGTTTAATCAATCATTTCTCGAGCGAATGCTTAAGGTTGGAAATGAAATCACGCTGTATGGTCGCGTCGTATTCGACTCTTTTGCAGGTGGATATGTGATGGAATCGCCAGTGCGAGTAGGTCGGCAAAAGATCGCGCCTGTCTATAGCGAGACGGAAGGAATATCAAGTTTCTTTATCGCAAAATTATTTGATAAAGCGCGGGGAGCTATCGACGAAATCGAAGAATGGCTGCCTTCGCAATTACTCGGGGACAGCTTAATTACGATCCGTGAGGCGATACTTAATATTCATGAGCCGAGAGGCAGGGATCAACTGAAATTAGCACAGCAGCGGCTTGCTTATGATGAACTTTTTTTGATCGCATTGCGGACAAATCTGGCAAAAGAGAAATTGAAGAAAAGATTGTCGATCTCCATTCCGTCAGACATTGGAGAGATTAAATCATTTATCGATGCCTTGCCGTTTACCCTGACCGATGATCAAAAAAAGGCAGTCTGGGCCATCCTGAGAGACTTGGAAAAAGAAACCCCAATGAATAGGTTGCTCAATGGCGATGTCGGTAGCGGCAAGACGGTGGTGGCCGCGATTGCGGCTCTCGAGGTAGTTAAGTCCGGTCAAAAAGTGGTAATGATGGTACCAACGAGTATTCTTGCCTCACAGCATTACAAAACATTTTGTGAATTGTTTCAAAACGATGACCAAGTGACGGTTGGGCTAATCACAGCCGATCGCCAAGAAGAAAATAAAGAA
>CAZZLB010000557.1:0-2423 GCA_964654655.1 uncultured Rhodoferax sp.
CGCTGGCGCCGCTGGGCACTTTCGAGAAGAAGGTTCCGGCAGAAATCGTGGCCACGGTCAAGGCCAAGGAAGCAGCCATCCGCGATGGCAAGTTCAGCGTCAAGGTGGACGACAACCAGCCCAAGTCAACGGCGAAGTAGTGCGCCCCCACGCTTGTCACTTCGTGTACTGCGCTGCCCCCCGGGGGGGCAGTGCTTGCTTGGGGCGGCCCGGCGCGGCGCACGGCACTCAGTAACGTGACGGGCATTGTCCTCAAACTCTCGCACATCACCAAGCGTTTTGGAACGCTGGTAGCCAACGACGACATCTCGCTCGAACTGGGGGGTGGCGAGGTGTTGGCGCTGCTGGGTGAAAACGGCGCCGGCAAGTCGACGCTGGTCTCCATCCTGTTCGGGCACTACACCGCCGATGCGGGAGAGATTGAGGTCTTTGGCCAGACACTGGCCGCAGGCGACCCGAAAGCGGCACTGGCCGCAGGCATCGGCATGGTGCACCAGCACTTCACGCTGGCCGACAACCTGAGCGTGCTTGATAACGTGATGATGGGCTCGGAGCCCCTGTCGCAACCGTTCACGCGCCGGCGCGCCGCGCGCACCCGGCTGGACGAGGTGGCGCAGCGCTTTGGCCTGGGCGTGGACCCGGCGGCGCTGGTCGGCAAACTCTCGGTGGGGGAACGCCAGCGCGTCGAAATTCTCAAGGCCCTGTACCGCGGCGCACGCATCCTGATCCTGGACGAGCCCACCGCCGTGCTGACACCGGCCGAGAGCGAAGCGCTGTTTGAGGTACTGGCGCAGATGGTGGCGCAGGGCCTGTCCATCATCTTCATCAGTCACAAGCTCGGCGAGGTGCTGCGCGTGTCGGACCGCATCGCGGTGCTGCGCAGTGGCAAGCTGGTGGCACAAGCGAGCGCGCGGGAAACCACACAGGCACAACTGGCGCTATGGATGGTCGGTCATGCCATCGACGCTCCAAGCCGGCACCCTGCGGGCGCGGTCGGCGAGCCCGTGTGTGTTCTGAGTAAAGTGAGCGCCGGCTCCGGTCGGGAGCGTCTGCAGGACGTGTCACTGAACCTGTGCGCTGGCGAGGTCGTGGCCATCGCCGGGGTCTCCGGCAACGGCCAGGGGACGCTGGCCGAGTTGCTCAGCGGCATGCGTGTGCCGGCCAGTGGCCGGATCGAATTCATGGGGCAAACCTTGCCCGCCGACCCGGGACAGCTGGTGGCGCTGGGCGTGGCGCGCATTCCGGAAGACCGGCACCAGGTTGGCGTGATCGGCGACCTGCCCATTTGGGAGAACGCGGCCTCCGAGCGTCTGCACAGCCCGCACTTCTCGCGCTGGGGCTGGGTGCGTCGCTCTGCCGCACAGGCTTATGCGCAGCGCGTGCTTTCTGCTTTTGACGTGCGGGGTGGCGGCGCGACAACTCCGGCGCGCTCACTGTCCGGCGGCAATATGCAAAAACTGATTCTTGGGCGCGCGCTGACGCATCCAAGCACGCCAAGCGTCATTGCGAGGCGCGAAGCGACGCGGCAATCCATGTCCGACAGCAAAGGCATGGATCGCCACGCTCCGCTCGCGATGACGGGTACAGCGCCCCGGCTGATCATTGCGCACCAGCCGACCTGGGGGCTGGACATCGGTGCGGTAGCCTACGTGCAGGCGCAGCTGATTGCGGCGCGCGACGCCGGCGCAGCCGTGCTGCTGATCTCGGACGATCTGGACGAAGTGCTGACCCTGGGCGACCGCGTCGCGGTGATCCACGGTGGCCAGTTGACGACGGCACTGCCGGCGATGGAATGGACGCGTGAAAGCATAGGGCTGGCGATGGCGGGCGGGGAAGTCACAGCATGAGACTAGAGAAGCGCAACCAGACTTCGCCGCGCGCCCTGCTGTTGGCGCCGATTGGCGCGGTGCTGTTCACGCTGCTGGTGAGTTCGCTGCTGGTGCTGTGGGCTGGCGCGCCGCTGGCTCGCACCTATGGCTTGCTGCTGCAGGGCGGCTTTGGTTCGGTCTTTGCGCTGAGTGAAACTCTGACCCGCGCCATTCCACTGATGCTCACCGGCCTGGCCGCCACGGTGGCCTTCAAGGCGCGGCTCTTCAATATTGGCGCCGAAGGTCAGCTCTATGTGGGCGCGCTGGCCGCCATTGCGGTCGGCGGGCTGCACGATGGCGTCGGGCTGGCGCTGCCGCCCGCCGTATTGTTCGTGTTGATGATGCTGGCTGCAGCGCTGGCCGGCGCGCTGCTGTTGTTGGGGCCGGCGCTGATGAAAGCCCGACTCGGCGTGGACGAGGTCGTCACCACGCTGCTGCTGAACTTCATCGTGCTGCTGCTGGTGTCCCTCATGCTCGACGGTCCGATGAAAGACCCGACCCCGTCTCCCGTGAAGTTAAGAATAACTATGGCCGCTATGCTTACCGGTGCTGTTC
>CAZZLB010000558.1:0-2415 GCA_964654655.1 uncultured Rhodoferax sp.
AATCTGATTCATGACTCCCGCTGCCAAACTGATTCGAATCACCTACATCGCGCTGCTGATCCTCGCGCTGCTGGCGCCGATGATCGGCCTGTATCCGGTCTTTGTGATGAAGCTGCTGTGCTTTGCCATCTTTGCCTGCGCCTTCAACTTGCTTCTTGGTTTTACCGGTTTGCTGTCCTTCGGGCACGCCGCCTTTTTTGGGTCCGCCGCCTACATCACCGGCTGGCTGATCAAGATGCAGCACTGGACACCCGAACTCGGCATCCTGGCCGGCGTGCTGGGCGCCGGCGTCATCGGCGTGGTGGTGGGATTGGTGGCGATACGGCGCCAGGGCATTTACTTTGCGATGATCACGATGGCGATTGCGCAGATGGTGTTTTTTGTCTGCCTGCAGGCATCCTTTACCGGTGGTGAAGACGGTCTGCAGGGGGTACCGCGCGGCGCCCTGTTCGGCCAGTTCTCACTGGCATCGGATACTGCCATGTACTACCTCGTGGTGGCCGTCTTCGTAGCAACCTTTCTGGCCATCTCGCGCATTGTGCATTCACCTTTCGGGCAGGTGCTCAAGATGATTCGTGAGAACGAGCCACGTGCCATTTCACTGGGTTACCAGGTGGACCGTTACAAGCTGCTGGCCTTTACCCTGTCGGCCGCGCTGTCAGGTCTGGCCGGCTCCCTCAAGACCCTGGTGATGGGCTTTGCCACCTTGTCGGATACGCACTGGTCGATGTCGGGCGAGGTGATCCTGATGACGCTGCTGGGCGGCGTGGGCACCTTCTTCGGCCCGGTGTTTGGCGCCGGCATCGTGATTTCGCTGCAGGACATGCTGGCCGACAAAGTGGGCTCCTGGGTCAACGTGATCATCGGTGTCATCTTTGTGCTGTGCGTGCTGACGTTTCGCAAGGGTGTGGTCGGCGAGTTGCAGGCTTTTCTGGAACGCCGCCGCGCGGCCGCCAAGATGCAGCAGCACTAGGATGGACCTGACCGTGGTGCCATCAAAGTGACGACGCTGATTCTGGATGCCACCGATTTGCGCTTGCTCGCACAGTTGCAGACCGACGCTGCGCTGAGCAACCAGGCGCTGGCTGAGCGGCTTCACATTTCACCGCCAACCTGTTTGCGCCGCGTAAAAAGGCTGCACGACGCCGGTCTGATCGAGCGCGAAATTGCCATCCTGAGTGTGGACAAACTGGCATCGTCAGTAGGCCACGGCTTGTGCGCCATTGTGGAGATCACTCTGGACCGGCAGGACAACGCGGCGCTGGAGGCGTTCGAGCAACGCGTTGCTGCGCAGGATGCGGTGCAGCAGTGTTACCGCGTCTCGCCCGGTCCCGACTTCTGTCTGGTGGTGCACAGCGCCAACATGCCGGAGTATCTGGCCCTGGTGCAGCAGCTTTTCACGGTGGATGCGAACGTGCGAAACGTCAAGACCTTCTTCAGCATCAAACGCAGCAAATTCGGCGCCAGACTACCGCTGCCCGACTTGCCGACTCAATCGTAGAACCAGGCTGTGGCTTCTTCAGTAGCCCACTGAAGGGCCAGATGGGTTTCATCGAACAACATGCTGCACAGCTTGCTCGTGGTGGCGGGTTCGCGCGTCCAGCCCTTCGCAGCAATGCCGATACGTCGGCGGCCACCGCCCACGCGGTAAGTCAGGTCGCCGTATTCGTTGACCACCCGGCAAAGCAGCGCCACGAAGGCATTGACCACCGCGCGTACCGGCCGACCCTGCTCTTTGGCCTGATTCTGCAAAGCACGCACAAAACGCAGCAGGTAGTCCAGCTTGCACACGTGCGAAAAAGTATTGGCAAACTGGCGTACGTTGGAGCCCTCAATGGCCATCAACTCCCGCTCGATCACGATGTCCATTCCCTCGTCCTGGTATTCGGGCAAGCCGGGTTCGGCCAGAATGCGCTGCAGGCGGGCCACCGCGCGGCCGACGCTGGTGTCGGCCTCCAGCAGGGCTTCCCGAAACGCCAGGCCTTCGGTCGGCTGCGTGCCCTTGCCACCCGAGGGCATGGCCGCAGCGGCGCGCCTCAGGTCAGCCATCATGTTGCGGATTTTGGACTCGCGCACCGTCACCGTTCCAGCGATGTCGGCAACAGTGATACGCAAAAACAGGTGCAGGATACCCAGGCGCTCGGCCTCCGACATCTCGCGCATGGGAATCAGGTCCACCAGCGCAGCCAGCGAACCTTCGCCGGTGCTGATGACGCCGAACACGTCATGGAAACGGATGATGTGCAGGAACAGCCAGTGGTCCAGCTCGGTGCTGAACATGGCACGCAGCGCGCCCTGCTCGGGGCTGCACAGCAGGTGGTAGTAGCCGATCGTGGTGTGGCGCTCGCGCTGGATGATTTTGCCGATGTCGTGGTAGAGCGCTGCCACCGCAATGTAGCCATGGGCTGCCGTGGC
>CAZZLB010000559.1:0-2410 GCA_964654655.1 uncultured Rhodoferax sp.
CGGTAGAGTCGGGCCCGGGGTGAATGAACTCAGCCAGTTTTTGCAGAAAAGTGCGCTTGTCTTCCCGTTCAGAAAGTCGCGCAGGATGGGGGTCTGACACAGATAAATGCGCACGGCATGCGGTTGTTGTGGACCCTCAAGGATAGCGGATCGCAGCCACAGTCTGCCCGAACCGCTATTTCAGACTACCGCGCTGAGCGTCCTGCACGTCGCGCCGAAGCGTTTGAACCTCCGAGAGGAAGTCCCAGAATTGCTTGACCTGCACCTTGATCCGGTAGTCGGTTTGTGCCATCTGCTCCGCTACCATTTCGCTCAATCGGGAGTCGAAGGTGGCGGGCGCCAGCTGCAGATGAGCCTCCGACTCATGCCCGTCGCGCTCCACAGTGGCACCCGCGTTGCGAGCGATTTTCAGCATCGCGGCGTTCTCGCTCAACGCGTGGATAAACATCCTGCTTACACCCTCGTTGCGAGCATGCATGGCGGCCCGATCAAACAATCGCGCACCGTAGCCGCGACCGCGCACCGCTTTCGATACCGATACGCCAAACTCAGCGCAACTCGACAATTCAGGATCGGTGGGAAACGCCAGATGCGCCATGGCGATCAGTTCAAGTCGGCGGTTGTAAATGCCGAATATTTCGTCGCGATCGAAATTCAGAGTGTCGGCGTAACGTTGTATTTGCTCGTCTGTAGCAGCAAACCCGAAGCGCAGGTATTTGTCCTGGGTCTCAAGCGACATCAAATGATGAGCAATGCGTTCGCGATGGTTTACACCGAGTGAGCGGATCGGCACCAACACCGGCGCAGTTCTGAATTCCGATGGCGGCTCAGCCCCCTCAAGCGGTGGGCGCAACAGCCCCTTACCAACCTCGATGGACGCTTTGACCAAATCCATTGTTTCAACCATGGGGTGAACTATAAGGGTTTTCCCTAGAGTGCGGTCTCCAGAGTTCGAAAAACCCTACAGAGGGAGCGCCGTTGTTGCCTTGACACGATCAAGAACAAAGCTGGTTTTGCAGTCCTGCACGCTGGGGTGCTTGAGCAGCGTCTCCATCACGAAATGCGAGTACGCACTCATGTCCTGAACCATCACCCTGAGAAAGTAGTCCATTTCCCCGCTCAACGCGTCGCACTCAAGCACTTCGGGCCATGTCTGGACGCTGACGCGAAACAAATCACGCGGACTGCGTTGATGATTCTCTGTGCTTTTTTCCAGCCGCACATGAATGTGAGCCATCAAGCCCAGGCCAACAGCCTCGGGCCTGAGCAGCGCCACATAGCGGTCAATCACGCCATCGGCTTCGAGTCGCTTGATCCGCCGCAGCACGGCACTCGGCGACAAATTGACCAGTTCGGCAATCTGGTCGAAGGTAGCACGCCCGTCTGCCTGCAGATTGCGCAAAATGAGTCTGTCAAGCTTGTCAAGTTTATTCATTCAATAAATTATGCACATTTATTGCACTTATTGTAAATTTTTGGAAAAATGCGAGCGACCATGATTCGACTCCAGTCCAGGCTTGCCAGGCTGTTTATTTCCGCCCTCCAAGTTTCAGGTCTTGAAAACCCGCCAAATTGCCTTATCATTAGCACTCGTGAGACCTGAGTGCTAACAACGTTTCATCCTGAAACTGCACTCTCTTCCAATTTTGCGGTGCCGGCCTGTCAGGCTTGGTTCCTGTGTTTTAACCCCTGTTTCAAATTCAAGGAGATCCCATGAAACTTCGTCCTCTGCACGACCGCGTGATTGTCAAACGCGTCGAAAACGAAACCAAGACCGCCTCCGGCATCGTCATTCCTGACAGCGCGGCTGAAAAGCCTGACCAAGGTGAGGTGCTGGCTGTAGGCCCGGGCAAAAAGAACGACAAGGGCGAACTCGGCGCCATGGCCGTCAAGGTCGGTGATCGCGTCCTGTTCGGCAAATACAGCGGCCAAACCGTCAAGGTTGATGGCGATGAACTCCTCGTCATGAAAGAGGATGATCTGTTCGCCGTGGTCGAGAAGTAAGTTCTCAGCCCTTTCTCTTTTTATCAATCAACTGAATCCGGAGATATCAACATGGCAGCAAAAGACGTCATTTTCGGCGGCGAAGCCCGCGCACGCATGGTCGAGGGTGTGAACATCCTGGCCAATGCAGTCAAAGTCACCCTCGGCCCGAAAGGCCGTAACGTGGTGCTGGAGCGCTCCTTCGGCGCCCCCACCGTGACCAAGGACGGTGTTTCCGTCGCCAAGGAAATCGAACTCAAGGACAAGCTCCAGAACATGGGCGCCCAGATGGTCAAGGAAGTTGCTTCCAAGACCTCTGACATCGCTGGCGACGGCACCACCACTGCTACCGTGCTGGCGCAGGCGATCGTACGCGAAGGCATGAAGTACGTGGCCGCCGGCATGAACCCGATGGACCTGAAGCGCG
>CAZZLB010000560.1:0-2408 GCA_964654655.1 uncultured Rhodoferax sp.
ATTGATCGAAGCGGTGCGGCAACGCCTGCCGCACGCCCCGATCTGGCTCGGCGGCCACAGTCTGGGCGGGCAACTCTCCCTGCTCCGTGCCGCCGCGCATCCGCAAGGCATTGCCGGTGTGGCCCTGATCGCCAGCGGCAGCGTGCATCTGCCCTGTTTCGACCGCAAGCTGCGTCTGGCGATTCGCTCGCTGGTCATGCTGTCAAGGATTCTGTGTCCGCTGCTGGGGTACTTTCCGGGCTCCAGATTTCGATTTGGCGGACGTGAAGCAGCAGGCCTGATGCATGACTGGAGCCATCTGGCCGTGACCGGAAAATACCTGATCAAGGGATCGAGCATCGACTATGAAAAAGCACTGCACTCGATGCAACTCCCGGTGCTGGCACTGACCTTTTCCGGCGACCGCTGGTCACCCGAGCTTTCCGGGAAAGCCCTGGTGGGCAAGCTGCCGAAAAAAACCGCCCTGCACTGGCACTGGAACCCGGCGGATACCGAGGGTCAGCTGGTTGATCACTATTCGTGGATCAAGCAGCCCCACCTGGTAGCGCCGGCCGTCGCGCGGCACATCCGACAACTGCGCTAGCGCGTTCGTGCCTACTGCCTGACAGCCTGCGCCAACGCGGCCCAGGCTTTGAGCGTCATGGCATGGGTGAAACCTGCTCCCGCCACTGGATGCGATGCCAGCTTGACGACGACCATCTCGGCTGCCGGATTCACATGAATCATCTGCCCATGAATGCCTGACGCTTCATAGGCACCGTCGGCGTTGTGCAGCATCCACCACTGGTTGCGGTAGCTGTAACCAGCTCGGAAGGGCATGCCACCGGCCTTGAATTTTTCCGGGTCACCGCCCTTGACAAACGTGTCGTCCAGCACCGCCTTGTCAAAGATGCGCTGGCCGTTGAACTCGCCACCGCGACGCAACATCTCGCCAACGCGCGCCAGGTCGCGCGCCGTCGCGTTCAGGCCCGCACCCTGCAGCGGCGTGCCAACCGAGTCCACCATCACGTAGGCGTCCTCTTCCATGCCCAGCTTTTGCCAGATGTTCTCGCTCATCAGGTCAGCCCAGTGCTTGTTGGTGGCGCGGCTGACAATCCAGCCCAACACTTCGGAGTGCACGGTGCGGTAAACAAAGCCGGCGCCATGCTCGCCCTCCTTCTGCAGCGTCTTCAGGAAGTCATAAACATTGGTCTTGCCCTGATAGCCGGGTGGCCGTGGCAGCAAGCCGCTGGCCCAGCTGTAGCCAAAAATCTCTGTGGTCGGGTCGGTATAAACCTCGCGAAAACGCACTGCACCTGTCATATCCATGACGTCGCGCACCTTCATATCGCCCCAGGCACTGCCAGCGAGTTCGGGCACGTACTTGGTAACCAACGCGCCAGGGTCGATCTTGCCCTCATGCGCCAACTGTGCGGCCATCAGCCCGGTAAAGGACTTGGTTACCGAGAACAGCAGATGTGGCGTTGAGGCCTTCATCTGGTTGTCGTAGCGCTCGTACACAATGCGCCCCTTGTGCAGCACAACGATGGCGTCGCTGTAACTGCTCTTGAACCAGTCGTCAATGGTCGTCTTGTTGCCCTTGTCATCGTCAAAAACGAAGCTGCCGATCGGCTTGCTGGCCACGGGCAGACTGGAGACTGGCGCGCTGCCGTGGCGGATATTGCGGGTCGGCTGCAATTCACGCACATGCTGCACGACCCATCGCATTTGCGGATATTTGTAGGAGTTGCTCAAGTCGACGCGCTGCGCATCGGTTGGCGGAAACGTGCTCATCAGCCCCAGTTTGTCCAGTGCCACGGATTCAGGTGGCGGCAGCGCCTGCGCCATTGCTGCCTGCGCGAAGCAGACGGCGACAGTGGCGGCAACAATGTGGCGTAGAGGGTTCATGGTATTCCTTGGTGAAGCGGAGACAGCCTCCGCATGCGAACCATTATTCCGAAGGACTGCCTGCGCTGAAAGTAGGGATAAACCTTCACTGTGTCGCCTTCGCGACGGTACAACCACGTGGTACTGCAAGCATGGTCATCGGCATTGGTTTAGAGTCCGTCGGCATGAACACCATCCACACATCACGCCAGGTCGAAGGCCTGATTGCCGGGCAGGCGACCTCGGACGGCGCAGGCGTCAAGCTGACACGCGTGCTGACACAGGACCTGCAGCGCCGGCTCGATCCCTTTCTGATGCTCGACGCCTTTGGCAGCGATAAGCCCGACGACTACATTGCCGGCTTCCCTGATCATCCGCATCGCGGCTTCGAGACCGTGACCTACATGATTGCCGGACGCATGCTGCACCGCGACAGTGCCGGTCATGAGGGCCTGCTGGAGAGCGGCGCCGTGCAATGGATGACAGCCGGGCGCGGCGTGATTCACTCCGAGATTCCACAGCAGGCCGACGGATTGATGGAA
>CAZZLB010000561.1:0-2402 GCA_964654655.1 uncultured Rhodoferax sp.
CTCAGTGAACACATCTTCTAGCAGCATTGCGAAGTCATGCCAACCATTACCTTTGGCGTTTTCTCGCTTCGCGTAGACGAGACAGGCTTGAGTCTTTGTTGAAGTGACTGCCACATGCGTCACCAGGAACCTTCCCCGGCTCCCACTTTTCTGGACGAGGACAGTCCCGGCTGAGACGGTATTCGAGCGTAAGTCCATCTTCTCGCACCTCCATAGCGCAAAATCCTAGCCTGCGGATTACCGCCTCAAATTCCTTCGGCCCCAAGCAGACAATCGCTAAGTCCCGCACCCCACACCTCACTCAGCCTTACGCCTAATCCTTTCGCGAGACGGCCCACCCGCCCCGTTGTTTTTTCTGAACGTCTCAGAGTTCGCCATGGGGCGTACCACCGAGGGGTCAAGCTCGACGTAGTTTGCAGTTCTGCTTGTCTGCGAAAAAGACCTACGCTCATAAAGCCTGTGGGTTCCAGCCATAGGCACCTCGCCGTTCAGGATGGAGATGAGCGGTATCTTTTTCCCCGACGCCGTGGTTGGGCGCCGAAGCTCCAACGGCGGGTCTGTGGCTTCAGGTAGCGTCTCGAACGACTCAGCTTTAAGTCCATCAAGCGTGACGTAATTGAACCCCCACGTTCTCATGTTACTCCCACCTATCTATTCTGTAATAACGCCTCAATACCTCTCCTGCCACCTCAATCAACACTGGCATACGGCCAGCGACGGCCACGGCGCACGCTGGCTTCTCCACTTCCTGGAGCTTCCCGCTGCCCGAGTGCGCCTCGATTGTGCTTCGCACCTCGTAGAGTTCTCGTCGCAGCGTCTCAGGGAAGAGCGCGAGGGAGCGGTTGTGGGTGTCTTTCGCCCCTGCCACGAGGAACAAGCGGATGTCGTCCTTCTCGCCCTTCCTGCCGTTCCAGAGGTCTGGCCTTCGGATGACGCCCACAACCTCTACCCATTCCCCTGCAGCCAATCCCCACTGTGCAGGCCGAGAGCCCATGGAATATGTGTACCATGCCACGGAGTTCCTATGCTCCAGACTGTCCCATTGGAACAGCGGATGGGCATCAGGATGTACGGCGGCAGTCAGCCCGTAGAAAGGCAGAGTCTCGGACATCTTCACCCTCATGCCCCTGGCTTCGGGCAGCACATCACGCGCAAAGACAGACCACGACACGTTGTTGATATATGAGTCTGAAGGTATCTCTAGCTTCTTGGTTTTTTGCAGGAGGTGCGAGAACACCCCGCGTTGCTCTTCCGTCATGGCGGCAGGGGTCCACACATATTCCTGAATGTCTTCGAGCGTTGCCATGCGCCTCTCAAGGCTACGCTCCAATCCCAGCTCTGCAATAAGCTTCTCGGCTGCGCGGATGTTTCCTGCTGTAGGAGCGGCTTGCGGGCGTTGATATTGCAGCGGACACATCGCAGCGTTGAGCCTGTGTCTCGCCTCGTCCACCGACTTACCTGCTTGCAAGTCCTGAATGAACATACCGACAACAGTGTTCTTCGCGTGACAAAACCCTGTAGGTGAAGTCGTCGCGAGATGCCAGAGATAGTTGCGCCTCTCTGCGTGGGTCTTGAGTGACGTGTACTTCCGCTTCGCGCTCTTTAACCAGTTAGCCATAAACTGGTGCTTATCCCTACTGACTATCGAGTCCCCCTTGAGAGCTTCGCACACCAGAGAAAACATCTCCAAAGATGTGGATGGCAGGAACTCCTCAATCATCCGCTTGTTGGTGGCGAGTTCCGCAGCCTCCTTGTTCGGCTTCACGGAATGTAGCGAACCGAGCCCACCACCTTTCACCCAAAAGTGCGTCCAACCCGAGGGGTCGAGAGGTTTGCCCAACTCTTTCTGAGTTGTGAGGAAAGGGTAGGTGATGTTACAGTCGTTAAACAGTTTAAGCATGTTGTTTAGTGGATCAGTGTACAGCTTCGTGTCTGTATATGTCGGCCACACAACAGAGTGAAGTTCTGTCCCCTGGATGTAGACAAGCCCACCATACTTCTTGATAAAAGTTTTGCAGCAATGACAGTTGTGTTGTTGGCGGATTTCTGAGTCACCGAATCCAGACAAGTAGGCTTCCCACAGCGCATCAGGATTCACCGACGAACGGAACCACTGGCGAGTAGAACAAGCACCTACCATCTCCCGCACTTCTTCTGCGAATACGTCAAACTCGTCTGGTGATTTGCTCATATGTCTAACTCCTCCGTACTTTCTCGTTCCTCACCTTCTTCCATGATTCGAATTCCCAGGTACTTCCTAAACCCGGCCTCCCCAGTGACGATTTTCGTGTGGTCTGACTTGAGCAAGTCAAATACCAAATTGTCCATCGCCTGCAGAATCGTCTCGTGCTCTGCTCCGAGAGCCCTCCCAGCTTCTGGACCCAAGTTCGACTTCTCTATGT
>CAZZLB010000562.1:0-2401 GCA_964654655.1 uncultured Rhodoferax sp.
GAACCTCCTCATGCGGCGGGAAGTCGAGTTGCAGCGACAGGCCCAGCTGCTGTGCGCGCAGCTCAAAGCGTTGCAGCACCTTTTGCGCCAATGCCAGCGCATCCTGCTCCTCAAAATAGCAGGGCAAGGCCTTGAGATCCGACATCGCCAGCAGGTGCAGATCTTCCACCAGCCTGCCCAGACGCAGCGCCTCCTCACGCAATGACACCATGGCCGCCGGCTGCAGCGGACGCACGCCATCAACCAGCGCCTCAATCTCGCCACGCAACACCGCCAGTGGCGTGCGCAACTCGTGCGAAATGTCGGCGATCCAGCGACGCCGCTGGGCATCGAGCTGTGCCAACGCCTGCGCCATGGCGTTGATGTTGCGCATCAGATCTCCGATTTCATCGGAGCGCGAAGGGTTCAGGCGAACCCCGAACTCGCCCTGTGCGATGCGCAGCGTTGCCTCCTGCGCCGCCAGCAGCGGGCGCGCCCAGCGCCTTGCCACCCACCAGGCACTGGCCAGCGCCAACGCCAGCAAGGCCAGGGCAACGCCGACAATCCCGCCGTACTGCGCGTTCAGGAACCTGGCATCGATGTCGTCCGACACCGCTCGCAGCTTGAGCATGCGCGCCAGCGCAACAGGCTCGCCACGCACACGCACGGGCCGCTCGACCAGCACCCCCCTGTCGGGTGTCAGAGCTGCTCCCCAAAGGGGTTTGCCATCGGGCTGGACCATCCAGACACGCTCACCAAACGCATCGGGTCCGCCATGAGGTGGAGGCCGATCAGCGGGTGGTCTGAAGGGATCCAAACCCGGCCTTCCGCCCGGCGGTGGGTGACTCGGTCGAATGCCCTGGCGCAGCGCAAACTGATCCATCACACCTTGCATGTCCACGCCACCCTCTTTCATCGCCTGCAGGCCACCGGCCTGCTCCGCACTTTGCCCAACGAATGCAGCGAATTGCTCCAGGCGCTCCACATCGCGCGCAGCGAGGTAATCGGCAAAACCATTGCGCAAATTCCAGGCCGTCACGGCGCCCATGGCCAGCACCGCGAGCAGCACGGCTGAGAGCAGCAGCAGGGACAGGGTATGTACAAGGCGAAGGCGCATGGTGGTGGTCGATTGGGCAGCACCATTGTGGAGGCATTGTGGAGGATCGTCCATATTTTCTCCATGTTGGTTTTTCACAATTCAGGCACGGCAACGCAGGTGCTTGCCGAATCAACTGGAGTAACTCATGAAAGCCAGCAACATCCCTACCCTGACCTTCGGCCGCGCATTCGCCCTGACGATTTGTACCGGCGCATTAACCGCGTGCTGTGGCCTGTCTGCCCAGACCGCCGATGGCACAGGTGGCCCGCGCAAGCCACCGGCCGAAGCACTCGACGCCTGCAAATCGGTGAGTAGCGGCAAGGAGTGCAGCTTCAGTTCCCCCCAAGGCAAGGTCACGGGAACCTGCTGGGCGCCAGAGGGCAAGCCACTGGCTTGCAAGCCCAAAGACGGGCCCACCGGCAACCCGACTGCTCCCAAGCAGTAAACACCAGAAAATATTTATGCTATTCAAACAGAACTTCCGCACGGCGACTGCCGCAGCAATCTTCATGGCTCTCACTGCCTGTGGCGGTGGCAGCAGCAATTCCACGACGGCAAGCAGCACGGGCACGACAGTCGTGACGACAGCGGCCGACAAGTCACCCGTGATCGATACAAGCCAAACGGATACCTATGATGCGACCGGCGTCATAGCGGCTCCCGCGAAAGGCCAGCCTTTCTACGGACAGGATGCCCAGTTCTCAGGCACCCAACCGAGCTACACCAAGAGCAGTGATGGTCTTACGGTCAAAGACAACGTCACCGGCCTGACCTGGCAGGCAAGCCAGATTGGTGGTGATGTGTACTGGACGGAGGCCGAAACCGTGCCCGCTGCCCTGAACCAGGTCAGCTACGGCGGCTACAGCGACTGGCGCTTGCCAACCATCCGGGAGTTGTACTCGCTCTGGAACGGCAACACAGGGTGGCCTTACATCGACACCCTTTATTTTTCCGTCCCTGCCACCAGTGAACAGGAACTTAGCCACGCAATCATCTGGAGCAGCACCAAATACACGGGTCTGCTGCGCAGCAGCATAGAGGGGAGTTCGGCTGTGGGCGCAGAAATGGCGTTCGGTGTGAATTTCGGTACCGGCCATATCAAGGCGTACTCGACCTCCATCGGCCCAAAACACATGGTGCGATCTGTGCGCGGCCCCATCTACGGGACCAGCAGCTTTGTTGACAACGGCAACGGCACCATCAACGACCAGGCCACGGGCTTGATGTGGTCCCAGACCGACAGTGGTGTGGGCATGGATTGGGAGCATGCGCTGGCCTGGGTACAAACCAAAAATGGCGAGAAATTTCTGGGTTACAGCGACT
>CAZZLB010000563.1:0-2382 GCA_964654655.1 uncultured Rhodoferax sp.
CGGGTGCGCGCTTCGCCGTCATGAAAGGCCCGCTGGCCCGACTGCACCGTGCGCTGGCGCAGTTCATGATCGATGTGCAGACACAGGAACACGGCTACACCGAGTGCTACACGCCCTACATCGTCAATGCCGAGACCCTGCGTGGCACCGGCCAACTGCCCAAGTTCGAGGCCGACCTGTTTGCCGCCAAGAAGGGCGGGCAGGAGGGTGAGGAGGGGCTTGAAGACGGTGCCCTGTACCTGATTCCTACCAGCGAAGTTCCGCTCACCAACTTCGTCCGTGACGAGGTGGTCGCCGAGGGGTCATTGCCGATCCGGCTGACGGCGCATACGCCGTGCTTCCGTTCAGAGGCAGGCAGCGCCGGGCGCGATACCCGCGGCCTGATCCGACAGCATCAGTTCGACAAGGTCGAGATGGTGCAGATCGTGCATCCGGAGAAGAGCTACGCGGCACTGGAAGAAATGACGGCGCACGCCGAAGCGATCCTGCAAAAGCTCGGACTACCGTACCGTGTGATGTCGCTGTGTACCGGTGACATGGGTTTTGGTGCCAGCAAGACCTACGACCTGGAGGTCTGGCTGCCTGCGCAAAACACCTTTCGCGAGATCAGTTCGGTCTCCAACTGCGAAGCGTTTCAGGCACGCCGACTGCAGGCACGCTTCAAGAACGCGCAGGGCAAGAACGAGCTGGTTCATACTCTCAACGGATCCGGTCTGGCCGTCGGGCGTACCCTGGTGGCGGTGCTGGAGAACTATCAGAATGCGGACGGCTCCATCTGCGTGCCGCAGGTCCTGCAGAGCTACCTTGGTGGTCAGACGGTTTTGGGTCTGACGCCGGGCAAGGCTTAGCCCGCTATCCTGGCTTCGTTGGTCCAGAAATATTGTCCTGAATCAAGGTTTTGCCTCAGGTTTTTCGGGTGGTCGCGGTGATAATACTCGTTTGACGCCCCGTGCCTCTTTGAATTCCAAAGGAAAACTATGCCCGCCTGGTTGCTGTATTCGCTTGTTTCATTGCTTTTCGTTCTTGCTGCGACCGCGCTTTTTTTCTTTACTGTGACCCGGGGCGCTCTTTTGATGCGCGGTGTCATGGCCGGCCCGGCCAATGACGCGGATCATGTCTATCCGATCTACTCCAATCTGCGACTGATCCGGATGATAGATTTTCAGCCCATCATCGCAGCCATTTTGCTGTTCCAGTACGACCGCCTGGTGTCAGCCATCACGCACGGCCTGCAACACATGAATTTGCGTGGCAAGAATGTGCTGATCACCTCTTGCGCTTTTGGCAATGTGATTCCGCGTGTTGTCAATGCAGCCATCGACACCGGCGCGCGCCGGGTTCTGATCGCCGACATCATCAAGAACGAGTTGGACCATGCACAAGGCAAACTGCTTGCGCATGCCGGCAAGATCGAATTCCTGCAGGAGAACGCCATTGCCATGAAGCAGGCCGATAACTCGGTCTCGGCCAACGTGATCTTTTTTCTGTTGCACGAACTGCCGCACCATCTGAAGGGTGAGGCTTTGAAGGAAGCAGGTCGTGTGCTGGAGCCAGGCGGCAAGCTCTACCTGGCTGAATTTCATCGACCCGACCTGTGGGTGTTGCGCGCCCTGAGCTGGACCTATTTCAAGGTCTTTGAGCCGCTCGGTCTGGCGCTCTGGGACACACATGATCCGCTCAAGCAGCTTGAAGCCATGGGTGGCTTTAGCTGCGAACGCCGTACGGTGTTCTTCGGCAACTTCCAGATCATTGTGGCGACCAAGAATTTGAAGTGATCGCTGGCGGATAAAAAAACCCGGCTATCAAGCCGGGTTTTTTTATGTTTCTCCTGAATTACTTCAGTTTTATTTCCTTGTAATCGACGTGCTTGCGAGCTTTGGGATCAAATTTCTTGATCAACATTTTCTCGGGCATGGTCTTTTTGTTCTTGCTGGTGGTGTAGAAATGACCTGTGCCAGCAGTGGATTCAAGCTTGATTTTTTCGCGTACGCCTTTGGTTGCCATGATGGTACTCCTTATGCCTGACCACGAGCGCGCAGATCCGCGAGCACGGAGTCGATGCCGTTTTTATCTATCAAACGCAAACCGGCGTTGGAAATCCGCAGACGCACCCAGCGGCTTTCGGACTCGACCCAGAAACGGCGGTATTGCAGGTTCGGCAGGAACCGGCGCTTGTTCTTGTTGTTGGCGTGGGAAACCGTGTTCCCTACCATCGGGCCTTTGCCCGTGACTTCACATACACGTGCCATGTGGACACTCCAGAGAAAAATTAACAGCTTTCGCTGCACCTCGCCACACTGCTGCATGGCGGTAAAGAGATTTTCCGGTCGCCCCAGGCCCGGCATGGACTGGGCTTGAGGAAGACCGGAAACGAGGAGAATT
>CAZZLB010000564.1:0-2382 GCA_964654655.1 uncultured Rhodoferax sp.
CCTTCCGGGTAGCCGCCGGAGAGACGGACCGGAGCGCAGCCGCCAGTTCGGCGGGGTCGATGCCCGCGGCTTCCGCCGCGGCGTGAATCAAACACGCCGCTTGCAAAAGGCGGGCGGCGGCGGGCCCGCGGGACGCGGCGACCGCGATCCCGTGGGCAACGTTGGCAACGTTGGCAACGTTGACGGCCGGAGTCTCGGATTTCGGGGCGTTGATCTTGAGACCGGACATGATGTTTCTCCTACCTTGAACAACGCGCAAGGCTTACGCGCCCCATTGTGGGGGATGTGGCGTCGAAATTGACGCCGTTTGGGCGAGACCTTGTCCGACCGTCCTTCGGTCGGTTCGTCTCGCTTGTGGGGTGGACACTACTCCGACCGATGGCAGGCGCAAGAAAAAAATCACGCTTTTGTCGATTGTCGAAAAACGTAATGATTTCACGGACTTCTTGAGCATCCCCATCGGCCCCAACGGCGCGAAAAATGACGCCAGTGGGGCACGTCTGCATGCCTGTTACGATGGAAGTGACAAAATGTTAGGTAAAAAATCACACAATGTGATGCGGCGCAGCATTGCGGCAGCTCCAAGTCCAGCCCGTCTCCAGCCCGTCGGCGCACACGCACCTACACGCGCGCGCGCGTATATGGGTGCCCTTGCGCGCATGCGTTGCGAGTGTGCCGGAAGATATGGCTGTAAAAAACCTGTCTACGAGATCACTTCGGTAAAACCTGTCTACGAGCCCACTTCGGTAAAAACCTGTCCGGGTGCCCACGCGGTAGTTGTCTTTCTTTTTACTTATGTAGTTCTTTTTCTATTCATGATTACTTTTGATTTTGTTGTAATGAATTGTTTCAGGTGATATTTGTTTTGGCATGTGGTAAGGGTGATTGCATGTACCAATTGCCTTACATATTTCGACCAGATCGTGAGCCATTGTGGATGGGGTATGGTCATTTATCGACGGTACCGAGAGAGGTGGCGTTTGAGTTCATTCGTCGTCATCACGGTACGCATGCGATACCGAACGGACGTGGGTTGCTTTGTTGTTTGGGGTTGTTGAAGGAAGAGCGGGTGGTAGCGGTGGCGACATTGAATTCGCCGACGGGGAGTTGGGTACAGCGCGACCCTAGGAAGGTGGTGGAGGTGACGCGAGTGGCATCGGACGGGACGGTGAAGGGGAGTTCATCGCAGTTGGTATCGCAGGCGATCGATTTGTGTGGGAAGTTGGGCAGACCGTTGTTGGTGACGTACAGCCTGGTGGGTCAGCGAGGATCGGCGTATCGGGGGTTGAGGGAGAAGGGATTGAGGCCGGTGGGAGTGGTGAGGGACAAGGTGCGTTGGGAGGCGGGAGAAGGAGCTCTTCCTGCGGACTGGTCATGTCTGGACCATTGTCCAGCGCCGCGTGCCCCGCAGAGGCCGTTGAAGGCCTCTATCCTGCCGACGGTAGCCATGGAGGTATCTCGGGGCTGTATGGGGCGTCCAGGGGCCTTGGAGTTGAGGGGGTTGAAGGGGCTCGGGGGGAGTGGTGAGGTGAGTGTGGTGATGATGGAGTTGGTATTGCGGGGGTTGTCGACGGTGGAGGGGTATGAGGTGGAGGGTCGGGTGTACGGCTTGGAAACCCTGGGTCAATCCCTTCAGGAATTGTCTTTTGATTTTCAAACAAGGAGGGTGGGGTGGTTGGGATTTCCGTTGAGGTTGGCGTTTGGAGATTGGCAAGACTGGGTAAAAAAGAATGGATATAAGGAAGAGGTGGAGGAGTTGGTGGGTGCCCTTGAGGGTTATAGGTATCCGGTGCGCATCCTGAAAATTCCCTCGACATTTTGATTGCGGGGAAGTGCAAGGTGGATTACCTTGCGAATGAATGATGGAGAGGAGGTGTGGATGAAGATTGGGGAGCGATTTGAGCGGGAAGTGGGGGAGCACGAGCTCATCATCATGCGGGACGACGGGATCTATCGTCACCTGCGGTTCAAGCGTCCTGGGACGATGAGTGGTTACTTCGACCTCGTCACCTGGCCTTATCACCTCGCCTACGTGGGCGACATGGGCGACTACCTGTTCACCCGCGTGGAGGACATGCTGACGTTCTTCCGCGGGCACAAGCCGAACCCGTCCTACTGGTCGGGGAAGTGCATTTCCGTGGACAAGTGTGGTGAGCTTGAGGAGTTCAGCGAGGAGACGTTCAAGGCGAATGTCGAGGAGTTGTTGCAGGAGCACATCGAGGCCTACTATGCGGCGCCGGACGACCCGGAAGACGAGCCGGTGCGGGAGCGCGAGGCGCGCGAAGCGGCCATCCAGGAGCTGCGCGACATGGTCGAGCGGTCGCTCGCGCTGCGCGAGCACGGCATCGAGTGAGCGCGCGCGCCATGGCTCCTGGCGGGATC
>CAZZLB010000565.1:0-2376 GCA_964654655.1 uncultured Rhodoferax sp.
GCTGCAAACTGACTGTTGGCAATGGTATTGCAACAATCAGATTGCGCTATGGAATATGCCCAATATATTGGACACTTAATATTGCTTTGGATAAAATATTAGCCATGGATTGGATTCAGACTCCCCTCAATCGAGAGCCTCTTGAGCGCCAGCTTCTTGTGCAGCTTGGCGAACGACTCAGGTCGGCCCGCGAGACGCGAGGGATCAGCGCAGTGGAGTTGGCCAGGCAGCTTGGAATTTCGCGTACGACACTGCAAGCCGTGGAACGGGGTCTGCCGTCGCCGTCGATGGGCACCTACCTCTCCGTGATGGCGGCGCTTGGCCTGGCTGCTGACGTTGCGCTACTGGCTACTGGCGAGGCAGACACCGTCGAGCCAGCGCCGCCAACCCGTCTGGAGCAACATGGGGCTCAGGACTACCAGAGCCTGCTCATGCACGTGGCAGCGGTGCGGATGCTCAAACAAAACCCGCGACTCGTGGACCGCGCCACTGCAACGCTGGAACGCTGGCGAGTAACGGCCGACCCACTGAGTTACCCGCTATTGGACCAGTGGAGACGCATTCTCGAAACGCGGGAATGGCGCATGGCAGTGGCACTCGATGAACGCGGCAAGCAGTTGCGCCAGGCCTCACCGTTGCCGACTCTGTTGCCGCAAGACAAGCGCCTGGGGATCATCCGTCGGGTGAAAGAACTGAAGCAGCAGAAAGCGCATGCAACTACAACAGCTTGAGCACCTCATTCGCGCAGCGGGCACCATCACCGACAGGTACGAGTTCGTTGTGATAGGCAGCCAGAGCATTCTGGGTTCTGTTGCACGACCGCCTCGCGAGTGCCTGTTTTCGACCGAGGCCGACATCTACCCCAAGGACGCAGAAGAACTCGCAGACAAAATTGACGGCGCCCTGGGTGAGGGCTCCCGGTTTCACGACACCTACGGCTACTACGCACAAGGCGTCGACTCGTCCACGGCCGTTCTTGCTCGGGGCTGGGAAAGCCGCCTTGTCAGGTTGCAGACACCAGGAACCGACGAACGCATTGCCTATTGCCTTGATGTGTTGGACCTGTTCCTGGCCAAGTGCGCCGCGAATCGCGAGAAGGACCGCGATTTCAATGTGGTCCTGCTTCGCGCAGGCTTGGTAGACGAGCAAGTCGCGTTGCAGCGTGTTACCGACATGCCCGTTGACGAAGCCGCTCGATCCGTCATTGCATCGCTCATCACGCGACTTGCAAAACAAGCGACGGCTGCCGGCCCTCTGCCGCCCTAGCTTGCGTCACAATCGCCCCATGAAATTTACCCGCACGCACGTATTCTGGGCCGCCGGACTGGGGCTCTGTACCATCGCCGCGTTTTTCTTTAGCAGCCGCGGCACGCCGGTCGAGGTGGCGCTGGTGACGCAGGGCAAGATGCTGCAGTCGGTGGTGACCAGCGGCCGCGTGGTCGATCTGGCGCGCACCGACGTATCGAGCCAGGCCATGGCCCGCATCGAGAGCATCGCCGTGCGCGAAGGCGACCAGGTCCAAGCGGGTCAGGTGCTGGTGCGCCTGCGCGACGACGAGGCGCAGGCGGCTCTGGTGCAGGCCCGCGCTGCCGTGCTGGAAGCGCAGGGACGCTTGCGCCAGATTCAAACCGTCAGCGATCCGGTCAGTGTGCAAGTGCTGGCCCAAGCCAATGCCGCCAATCTGCAGGCGCAACAGGAACTGGTTCGCGCCCGGGATCTGCTACGCCAGGGCTTTGTCTCGCAGTCGCGTCTGGACGAAGCCGAGCGTGCTGCCAATGCCAGTCAAGCGGCCATGCTGGCGGCCAGCATTCAGGCCAAGGGCAATCAGAGCGGTGGCGTTGAACTGGCGCTGGCACAGGCCAGGCTGGATCAGGCGCTGGCGCAGCAGCAAGCCGCTTCGGCGCGGCTCGACCAACTCAGCCTGCGCGCACCCGCCGCCGCTACCGTGATCGTCCGCAGCGCCGACCCCGGCGACACAGCGCAGGCCGGCAAATCGATTCTGACGCTGGTCGGTGGCGGCGAAACCCGCATCCAGGCCAGCGTGGATGAGAAGAACCTGAAGTACCTGCAACTCGGTCAGGTGGCCAGCGCCAGCGCCGACGCTTTTCCGCAGCGCCCGTTCGCGGCGAAGCTCATTTACATCGCGCCAGCCGTTGATGCGCAACGCGGCACGGTGGAACTGAAGCTGCGCGTTGAGCCCAGCGTGGACTACCTGCGCCCCGACATGACGGTGTCGGTGGAAATCGTGACAGCACAGGTCGCCGACGCCCTGATGCTGCCGACCGACGCCGTGCGGCGCGATGCCAACGGTGCCAGTTTTGTCTGGGTGAACCGGGATGGCCGCTCCAGAGCCGTGCCCGTGCAAACCGGTCTGCA
>CAZZLB010000566.1:0-2368 GCA_964654655.1 uncultured Rhodoferax sp.
GTGTTGTTGCGGCCGCTGCGTCACCGATCGAAGCCAGTCTCAAATCCTTGTGGGAGGAGGTGCTTTGTATCGATGGCATCGGTGTCGAAGATGACTATTTCGCGCTCGGAGGCACCTCACTGCAGTCAGTCAAACTGTTTGGCGAAGTCCGGCGCCGCTACGGCGTGCAATTGCCTTTGACCACCATTCTTGCGGCCCCGACCGTGCGTGCTCTGGCGCGTCTGATGGAGCCGGCAGCAGCCAGGGGCGGCGACGGTATGGTGCTGCTCAGGCATGGGGGCGAAAAGAGGCTGTTCCTCGTTCACGACGGTCTCGGTGAAACGCTGCTCTATCTCAATCTGGCTCAGCGCCTGCCAAGTGCATTCTCTGTCTACGGCATAGAGCCACGGCGTCTGCCCGGCATTGCACTGGCGCATGCCACGATAGAAGACATGGCGGCTTACTATGTTGAGCAGGTTCGCGCTGTGCAGGCGCACGGGCCGTACCGACTGGGTGGAATGTGTGCCGGTGGTGTGATCGCGTATGCCATGGCTGCGCAATTGCGGGCACAGGGTGAGGAGCTTGAAGTGGTACTGATCCTCGATGGCGCGACGCCGCAGGCGGCGCACCGGGCCGGGCGGATTGCCAGCGAGCGGCGTTCACGTATGCGATCCTTGATTCAGCGCAATGCAGAACGCGGTGTCACAGCCAGCAGTGCGCTCGCGTTGACCCGCGCCATTGCGGGCAAGGTCTTGAACACTGCGGTCCATGAGCTGTCAGCCTTTGTCAAACGGGTTTCAACCCGATTGGGCTTTGTGTTACTGCAACGACTGGTACGTCGCGATCAATCCTGGCCACGCCGACTGCCGCAATTGTCTGTGGCACAGATCTACACGGCACTGGAGCGCCGCTATCGACCGCCTGCACTGGACGATGTGCCCGTGCTGCTGGTTCGGGCGTCGCACGGAGCAGATGCCGACATGCCCTACAGGGACATATACAGCGCTGATGACTTCGGTTGGCGGGAAGTTGCAGGGCAACTCATGCTGGCAGACGTGGCGGGCGGTCATGCCAGCATGCTTCAGCAAACTTACGTTCAATCCCTGACCTCTGCCTTGTTGGCGCATTTGCCGGCATGGTCCGAGACTTCGGTTGGAGTTACCGCATGAATACCCTCCAGGGCAGGATGCTGCGGGTGGCAGTCGTGATCGTGACGTATCGGTCAGCCGCGCTGACGCTGGACTGTCTGCGTTCGCTGCAGTCAGAGCGTTTGCATCCGGCGTACCAACTCAGCGTCGTTGTTGTGGACAATGCGTCGGGAGATTATCCGGCGATCGCCGATTTCATTGCGCGCGAGGGATGGGGTGACTGGGTGGCACTGGTTGAGGCGCCACGCAACGGCGGTTTTGCCTATGGCAACAACGTCGGCTTTGCGCATGCGCTGCGACTCTGGAATCCGGACTACCTGCACATGCTCAATCCCGACACCCGGGTCAAGCCTGGGGCAGTCGGTGCCCTGCTGGCCTTTCTCGAACACAATCCAGCCGCCGGAATTGCTGGCAGCAGCTTTGAGAATGGCGACGGCAGTGACTGGCCGATTGCGTTTCGCTTCCCGACAGCACTGAGCGAACTGGAATCCGGATTGCGTCTGGGGCTGATAACGCGCTTGCTGCATCGCTGGGTTGTCGCCCGGGCCATGGAGTCACGCTCGCAACAGATCGACTGGTGTGCCGGTGCGTCGATGATGTTGCGGCGTTCCATGATCGAGAGAATCGGTGGACTGGACGAACGGTTTTTTCTCTATTACGAGGAGACCGAATTCTGTTGGCGCGCTCGCCAGGCTGGCTATCAGACGTGGTATGTACCGTCCAGCCGTGTCATTCACATTGCCGGCCAGAGCACCGGCGTCACCGAGCGCGGTGCTGCGCCCAAACGCCTGCCCGACTATCTGTTCGAATCAAGAAGGCGCTACTTCTTGCTGACACTGGGCCTGCGCCAGGCCTGCGTTACTGATCTGCTGGCGTTGGCTGCAGGCGCGCTCGGTACGGTCAAGCTGATATTGCAAGGTCGAAGGGACGAGATTGTTCCCGGCTATCTGTCAGACCTCTGGCGCCACAGTGTTCTGCACCGTAGCAATCGCCTGCTCAAGCATGCGCTGACAACTCCGACCGGGGCATCTGGGTCGTGAGAGAGGAAGCTGCACTGCTGTTGGGGCAACTGGAGCTACCTGATTTCATGGCCAGCAGCAGTGGCAGGTTGACAGACTTCATTCCCTCGCTTGCTCGTGTCGAACAGACCGGGACCAGCGGCATGGCCTTGAATCGCCTGCTTGAGTTTTCCCACGGCCGCATGCATGCCCGGATCGCCCTGACGCGCCTTGGCAGGCAAG
>CAZZLB010000567.1:0-2360 GCA_964654655.1 uncultured Rhodoferax sp.
GCTTGACCAGACGGGCCTGGCGCTTGAACTCCTCTTCGCCTTCCTTGAGCGAAATGGAGTTGACGATGCCCTTGCCCTGTATGCACTTGAGGCCCGCTTCGATGACGCTCCATTTGGAGGAGTCGATCATGATGGGCACCCGGCTGATCTCGGGCTCGCTGGCGATCAGGTTCAGGAAGCGCACCATGGCGGCCTGGCTGTCGAGCATGGCCTCGTCCATGTTGATGTCGATGATTTGGGCGCCGTTTTCCACCTGCTGGCGTGCCACCGCCAGCGCTTGCTCAAACTCGCCATTCAGAATCATGCGGGCAAAAACCTTGGAGCCGGTGACATTGGTGCGCTCGCCGATATTGACGAACGAGGCACTGGGGGCCCGGTCCTGCGCGCCAATGCGCACCGGTTCCAGACCGGACAATTTCATGGGGGGAACACGGGTATCAGACATGCATCTCACCTGTAAATAGCGTTGGCAGGTGAGCGTCGTTGGGAGTCGTCCAAGCCTGACGGGCTGATCGACCCGCTGCAACGCTCCTTGGATGGACCAGATTTTAAGCTGTGCCGTTCGTCCGGGGGAAACGGTCGTTCTTCGGATGGCGCTGCAGTTCGTCGCAACGCGCTGGCATGGCGGGCCAATGTCATCTACATTTAGGTCATCGGGCCGGTGCGGTTCGCAAGCAGGAGATCAAAATGTCAGGTAGTGGTCGGAACATTATCAGCCTCGGTGGCGGCCTGGTTCTTGCAGGCGTCTTGTGTCTGTTTAGCGGATCGGCCATGGCGTGGGATTGGCCCTGGCCGTTCGGAGCCGGTGTATCGGGATCTGGCCAGGTCAGCAAGACGCAGCGCCAGGTTCAGGGTTTCAAGAGCGTCTCGCTGGATGTGGCTTCCACCCTCGAAATCATTCAGGGAGAAACCGAAGGTCTGGTGATCGAGACCGATGACAACATTGCTCCCCTGATTGAAACCGTGGTGGAAAACGGCCAGCTCAAGATTCGAGCGGCACAACGCTTCCAATCGCTGAAGCCGACGGTCCTCAAACTAACGCTTCATGCGCGCACGCTGGAGCAGATTTCGATTTCAGGCTCTGGCGATGTCATTGCACAGAAACTGCAGTCACCTACGCTTGATGTGCGCATTGCCGGCTCCGGCGATGTTCGCTTTGCAGAGTTGCAGACCGACTCGCTGAGCGTGTCCATCTCCGGTGCTGGCGACTTCCTGGCGAGCGGCCGTGCCGACACGGCGCGCTACAGCATTGCCGGTTCGGGTGACATCAAGACCAGTGCACTGGCCAGCAAGAACGTCAAGGTCAGTATCGCGGGCTCTGGCGACGCCGCGGTCTGGGTCGGTCAGACCCTGACCGTGAGCATTGCCGGCTCTGGCGATGTGAGCTATTACGGCGATGCGGCGCTGACCCAATCCGTGGCAGGCTCCGGCCGCATCAAAAAACTCGGATCAACGCCCGCTGCGGGAGGCTAGATTTTCGGCAAGCCGGCGCGCCACAGGTTGCCGTGCAGTGTCTCGCTGCTGAGCCAGTTGGCAAGCTTGCTGCGCAAGGCCAGCAGGGCGGCAGCATCCAACCCGGTTTTGATACCCATGCTCTGAAGCATGAAGGCCAGGTCTTCGGTGGCCGCGTTGCCGCTGGCACCGGGTGCGTGGGGGCAGCCGCCAATGCCCGCCAGCGAGGCGTCAAAGCGCGTCACACCGGTCTGCAGCGCGGCGCAGACGTTGGCCAGCGCCAGGCCACGGGTGTCGTGGAAATGGCCACACCAGAAGCGCTCGCCGGCAAGGTGGCGCGCCTGCTCGAACAAGCGGTGTACGGCGGCCGGATCAGCGTAGCCGACCGTATCGGCCATGCTCACGCGATCGGCACCCGCATCCAGCAATGCCTGCATGCAGCGCAGCACCTCGCTTGGTGCAACTTCACCTTGCAAGGTGCAACCAAAGGCAGTGCCAATGCCGCCCTCAATGAGTGTTTTGGAGCCGCTGGCGTCGCGCTCGGCACGGATGCGGGCAACTTCCGCCACCACTTCGTCAGGCGTCTTGCGCAGGTTCGCCAGACTATGCGCGTGGCTGGCAGACAGGGGAACCAGCAACAGATCGGCCTGGGCTTCGATGGCGCGCCGGGCGCCCTGGAGGTTGGGCACCAGCACGGAGACTTCCAGACCCGGTAGTGATTTGGCAAAGGCCAGCACGGCACCGGTATCGGCCAGTTGCGGTAGCCGGTGCGCCGGGACAAAGGAGCCGACCTCGATGGCGCGCATTCCGGCGGCGTAGGCATCCGCGATCCACTCGATCTTGCGATCGGTGGCAAGAATGCTTTGAATGCTCTGCAAACCGTCGCGCAATCCGACTTCGCGGATCAT
>CAZZLB010000568.1:0-2358 GCA_964654655.1 uncultured Rhodoferax sp.
AGCTCAGGGTGGTGGCGCGCAGCTTGGCGCGGCCGCTGATCACGACCCGGTGCGGGTCGCAGACCACGGCGCGCGCGCCCATGGCAATCAGCCGGTCCACGAAGTACAGGCGCGACTCGAACATCTTCTCGAAAAACAGCACATTGCCTTCGACCTGGGTTGCCAGCGTGATCATGCAACTCATCTGGTCGGTGGCGAACTGCGGCCAGGGGCCGTCGTCAATCACCGGCATGGAGCCGTCGTAATCGGGCGTGATGCGCATCTCCTGCTGGCCCGGCAGAAAGATGTGATCCTTGTAGAGCTCGATTTTCACTCCCAGGGTCGCAAAGACGCGCCGGCACATCCAGTAGGAATGCAGGTCGGTTCCTTCGACCCGGATCTCGCCGCCGGTGGCAGCGGCCAGCGCCAGGTAGGAGGCGGCCTCGATGTGGTCGTGGCAAACGCGATGCGTGGTGCCCGTGAGCGACGAGACACCTTCAATGCTGAGCTGATTGGTGCCGATGCCGCTGATTTTGGCGCCCATGGCATTGAGCATATGCGCCAGATCCTGTACGTGCGGCTCGCTGGCGGCGTTGCGGATCAGGGTGTGGCCGGCGCTCACCACGGCGGCCATCAGGATGTGTTCTGTGCCGGTCACCGAGGGTTCGTCAAAGAACATCTCGGCGCCTGCAAACGGGTGTGGCAGCCAGAAGTCGTAAGCGTCGTCCAGCGTCATGCTGGCGCCCAGCTTTTGCAGGCCGTAAAAATGGGTGTCGAGCCGGCGCCGGCCAATCACGTCCCCGCCAGGCGGAAACAAGCGCGCCTTGCCGCAGCGGTGCAGCAAGGGTGCGACGCACAGAATCGAAGTGCGCACCTTGTTGCAAAGCTCGCGCCCGATCTCGCTGGTCTTGAGCTGCGCCACATGGATGCTGACGCGCTCGCCGCTGCGCTCCACCTTGCCCCCGAGTTCCGTGATGACTTCGAGCATGTGGCGCACGTCGACGATGTCGGGCACGTTGTCCAGAACCACCTCCTGATCGGTCAGGATGCAGGCGGCGATCATGGGCAGGATGGCGTTCTTGTTGCCCGATGCGCGGACGGTGCCGCGCAGAGGCACACCGCCTTCGATTTCAAATATGGACATAGAAGAGCCAGGTGGTCAGGGATGGGCCGATTTTGCCACGTCACCCCGGGCCGCTCGCGGGCATGCTGCAGTTCATTAAAAATGTATTAAAAGTATCTCATTATTGACATTACTTTAATAATAAATAAAATGAGAAACACTATGCCAGCAAAACCGCCATTGACCCCAAGTGCCATCGCTGACCAGCTGACGGCGATGGGGCAGCAGATCCGCGCCCATCGCAAGGCGCTGGGCATCAGCGCCACCACGGTTGCGCAGGCTGCCGGGATGTCGCGGGTAACGCTGCACCGAATCGAGGGCGGAGCGGCTGCAGTCACCATGGGCGCCTACCTCAACGCAACAGCCGCCCTGGGTCTTCAATTTGCACTGGTCAATCCCGCTGACGCGGCCGTCAAACCGGCAGACCCTGAGCGGGATGGCTGGATCCCTGCGCGCATCGCACTGGCCAACTACCCCCAGCTCAAGCAACTTGCCTGGCAGGTGCAGGGCAGCGGCGAGCTGACGCCGGTAGAGGCACTGGATATTTACGAGCGCAACTGGCGCCACGTGGATCAACCGGCACTGCAGCCTCTTGAGCGCCAGTTGATCCATGCGCTGCGCCTGGGTTTTGGGGAGCGTGCCGAGCGTGTTTGAGAGACCCCATCACCAGCGAATTGCGCAGGTTCTGGGCGCGCTGAACGCTCCGCTATTGAGGCAGAACCACTGCCTGTTTGGCGGCGGCACTGCCATTGCCTTGAAGTACGGTGAATATCGCGAGTCGGTCGATGTCGACTTTCTGGTTTCCGATGTGAGCAGCTACCGAGCGCTGCGTCTACTGTTGACGGGTCCGCTGGGCATCGGCGCCGTGGTCCGCGAGGGGGCGACCACCTTGACGCAGACACGTGAATTCCGGGCAGACCAGTATGGCATCCGCACCATGCTTCTGGTGGCAGATCAGAAAATCAAATTCGAGATCATTCTGGAGGCTCGCATTGAACTGGCCGCTCCGACGGCCAAGGACGAACTCTGCGGCGTTGCAACGCTCACGCCCCTGGATCTGGCAACAAGCAAACTGCTGGCCAATTCGGATCGATGGGCTGACGACGGCGTGTTCAACCGGGACGTGATCGATCTCGCCATGATGAAGCCGCCACTGACGCTGCTGCGCCAGGCAGTGACGAAGGCGCAGGGCGCTTATGGTCAAGCTATATTGCAGGACCTGGACAAGGCACTGCAAAGGCTTCAAACACGCCACG
>CAZZLB010000569.1:0-2357 GCA_964654655.1 uncultured Rhodoferax sp.
TGCCTGATTTTTATGGCTCGCTCAAGGTGGCGATCACGCTCGCCTTTGTCGGCACCACGGTATCGGAGATGACCGCCGCCAATGAAGGCATTGGCTACCTCCTGATCTCGGCTGGCTCCGCGATGCAGATGGGCCTGGCGTTTGCCGGTTTGCTGGTGGTAGGCGCGATGGCGATGCTGATGTATGAGCTGTTCGCCCGGATCGAGAAGCACACCACCGGCTGGGCGCATCGCGGCTCGCAGAACAGGTAAGGAACACTGCGAGCAGTGGCTTCATAGTTTCAACTCGAGCCGCAGGCCCAGCTTGAGGTAGGAGTTCTTCATCACTAGTCGGGTTACGGTCTCATTGGTTGTGCTGAGCTCTTCCACGCTCAAAGGTCTGGCAGCCATCAGGCCATCAACGGAAAACCGCAAGCGCAGATCCGGGCTGACAACCCAAGCCGCTTGCATGTCTAAATCGAAGCGTCGGTCGTTGTAAAGGCGGCGCTCTATGCTGGAACGAATCCAGCCGGCTGGTGCCCAGTTGGCGTCAGCATTGAACTCCAGAGGGATGTCGTTCATTTTGTACTTCACGCCCAGCTTGGCACTCCAGGGTCTTTGGTCTGGCATCTGGTTATCTGGAGCGGGTAAGGCCGAAATCCAGGATCTCGCCAAGCTGATGCCACTGCGGAAGGCCAGTCTGGGCGCGTCTTTCCAGAACTCCCGCAGATTCAAGTGTGTTTCCAATGTCAAACCGCGAATCCACGCTGCACCGAGGTTGGCAGGGCGCGCAACATAGCGGGGTACTTGTGCCCACGGTACGCTTTGCAGTTGAAGGTCAGTTCCAATCACGTCATCCAGAGTTCGCGAGTAGATGTCCAAGCTGATCAGACTTTCCTCCCCGAAGTGCTGTTCATAAGTGACATTGGCCCCTGAGGCCCTTTCTGGCCTGAGACCAGGGTTGCCCGCAGTGTCCGCATACTCAATCTTGTTAGTGCCACACAATCCATTGATTGGGCACGAAGCTAAAGGGCTAATCGTTGGTCGAATTCTCAGTTGATCAACGAACGGTGCATTGAATGTTTTTGCCAAACTGATGCGGACGTGACGCCTGCTATCCCCCTCCAGCTTCCAGTCAAGATGTGCCGATGGTGCCAACAGCGTATAGCGCGATGTCGAGTCATAGGAACCTTCGTGGATATCGATCTGGTTTTGCTCCCCTGATATACCCACATTGAAGGCGAACTGCTTGTTCAAACTCCATTCGTCCTGAACAAAAAATGAGGATTTCCGACTCCACTCCTCTCGATTTGAGCCAAGGTCATGCAAGCTGAGGTCTGGCAAATCATTAACCCAACTGGAGAGATCGACCCGGTCGTGATTGCGTCCGAAACTTGCACCAGCCTTGAACTCGTGGTCTTCACCGATATCACGTGAGTAGTCCGCCTTGAGAAAGTCCACGCTATGGGTAGCGCGCTGGGTCGACAGCCACTGCAGGTTGGGCTGTGCGAAGATCAGGTCTTCACGTTGCATCTGATCGCTCAACCAATACCGCGTGGGTGAATAGCGGAGCATGAGCTTGTTGCTCCCATCAGGCTTGAGCGTCCATTTCAGGGGCAAGGAGACGCTCAAAAGAGTCCTGTCAGTTTTGGCTTCGTATTGAACGAGACCCCCGGTCGGCAACGCCCCAAGGTAATGTTCCGCACTGAGGGAGTCAATTTTGCTTGCCACCAGGGAGGGGGTTAGATCGAATTGGTTGTGTGCTCCCATCTGCCAAGCGAGACTGCCATTGATCGAGATCATTGGGCTGTTGCTTTGCACATTCGCGTCGCTACGTGTTGTGTCAGGAGGCGACATGCTGGACAACTGCGTTGAAAGCACCGTCTCACCATGTTCCATTTTTTTTTGCTGACCAGCAGAAAACTGAGTGTTCCAACGCAGTGGCGAGCCTGCCTCTGCCTGATTGACGGAGCCCGCCAGACTTGCACTTTGCATGGCTGCGCCACCAGAGGTAGTCAACCGCAGTTGGGAACTCGTCTTGCTGCTGGGTTTGCGTGTCAGGATGTTAATGGTGCCAGCGGTGCCATACGGGCCAAATTCAGCCAACGAGGACTTGACGATTTCGATGCGCTCGACGTGTATTACGTCCAGTTCGATCGGACTTTTGCCCGAGGTTGGAGGTGCCCCGTCGACAAGTATCTGGGTGTATCCAGGTAGTCCGATCAAACCAAGACGTCCATCTGCAGCCACCGTGATTGACGGCTCCAGCTTGAGCAACTCGTAAACATTTTGCGCTCCACTGTCCTCGATGGCTTTTCGCCCAATGATGAGCTTGCCAGCGACAAAATCACGACGAAGTCCATTGTCAGTCGCGGCTGA
>CAZZLB010000570.1:0-2344 GCA_964654655.1 uncultured Rhodoferax sp.
AGCTGCGCAAACCCTTCAACCAGTTCATCTTGTATTCGAACTTCTCGCTGCCGGGCTCCTGTCCATTGGGAAAATAGCCGCCGATGACGCGTACGCCATTGACATTGGCACTGATCACGCGTGCCATGTCGTCGGCGAAGCCGGGGATGTTCCTGATCAGCCCGATCGCTGGTGAGCGCGACAACAAGGCCACGCCGTTGTAGGTCTTCTGACCGAAACAATGCGCCTCGTAGCCGATCTGCTGAAATGCCTGAAA
This sequence comes from uncultured Rhodoferax sp., assembly GCA_964654655.1. Lineage (GTDB taxonomy): Bacteria > Pseudomonadota > Gammaproteobacteria > Burkholderiales > Burkholderiaceae_C > Rhodoferax. The sequence continues at coordinate 257 of CAZZLB010000570.1, forward strand.
CGGAAATTTGTCATCCGTCATTTTGAGTTCCTGCAGTACCAGCACATCGACCGGATGGAGCGCTAGCCAGTCCAGTACCTGTGGCAGACGAACGGTCAGCGAGTTCACGTTCCAGGTGGCAAGCTTCATGATGCGTTCAAATCTGCAGCAGTTTTTCGATCTGGGAGCGACCCATTGGCGTGGCCATCAGCACCAGCGTGGCGCCGGCCTTGATCAGATGCTCGTCGGCAGGATTGAACACCCATTGACCCTTTTCGTGGGTTGCCAGAAGAATGTAGTCTCTCGATTTTTCAATCAGCTGGCTGATCGGTGTGTCGGAAAATGCCGCCGGAACCTGCACTTCTTCCACTCGCAACTGGTCATCAGTGCGCAGCATCTGATCCATGAAATTGACCACGTGCGGTCGCACCATGGCAGACGCGATGCGCATGCCGCCGGTAAAGTCGGGCGAGACAATTTCATCGGCACCGGCACGCCGGGCTTTGTCGGCATTGCGGATGTCGTGAAGACGCGCCACTACGCGCGCCTTGGAATTGAGCAATTTGACCGACAGCGCAACCATCAGGTTGTGGCTGTCGTCCCCGGTTACGGCAAAGACACCGGCGGCGGTCATCACGCCAGCGGTGCGAAGCGCTTCGTCGTCTGCGGCGTCGGCGTGGAGATGTGGCGTGCCGGGATGGTCTTCAAGCCAGCGGTCGAGTGCTTCCCGGTCATTCTCGACCACGACCAGCGTGCGGTGTGTCTGTACCAGTTCATTGGCAACGTTGCTGCCAACGCGTCCGATACCGCAGACGATGTAATGCCCAGTCAGTCTGGCAATTTCCTTTTTCATGCGCTTCTTCCTTAGCGTGGCATTCAGATCAGATTCAAGCAGCAAGGCAACAAAGGTGGAAAACAGGTAGCTCATCGTTCCAATGCCGATCACGGCAATGAAGATGGTAAACAGCCGACCCATCGGATGCTGACTCAAATCCACGATTTCGCCGAAGCCAATGGAGGCAACGGTGATAAAGGTCATGTAGAAACTGTCGATCCAGGTCGCCTCCGGGCGACCAATGTACATATAGCCCAGCGTGCCGATCAGGTGAACCAGCAGCAGCAAGACCGCGCCGCGCCACAGCCCGGAAAAGTGTGCGCTTTGCGGCGAGGGTTTCACGCTAGATGTGCAGCGCCGCCAGAGCGCCCACAAGAACACCGAGCGCACCCGCAAGGTACATGGCGTACTCCAGCCACTTCTTCTTGGTCAAGAGGGCAATGGCCGCCAGCGCAATGCAGACCTGCAGCACCGTGGTGGACTGCGCCCAGCGGTGGTGCTGGTGCATCTGCTCGTCACTTTGCTTGTCCCACTGCGTGGCTTCGGCTTCCAGTTTTTCAGCGACGACCTTGATGTCGTTCTTTTCCTTTTCGTAGCGATCCACCTTGTCCTGGTATTTGGGCTTCTTGTCGTCGGTTGACAGGTCGCGTGCGAGTTCAGCCAGCGACTGCTTGGTGCTCTTGGACTGGAAGTAGTTCCACTGATTGGACGCTTCTGTCTTCTTGATGGCGGCATTGTTCTTGTACAGGCCGGCGTTCGCTTGCGTCGCGCCACCCATGTAGCCAAAGATGGCGCCGACGGTGGCGATGATGGCGGTAAACATCGCGATCTGGTTGATCATGCCACCGTGTCCGCCGTGGTCACCGCCATGCTCACCTTGTTGGGCGTGCTCGAGTTCGTGGTCGTGCGGGCCGTGCACGTGAAATCCATGTCCTGACATTTCAAACTCCTGTATTCCTGCAATAGCTGACAAAACTGAAACGCAAGCCGTTGGCCGCGATTTGCTGCTCGCGTGCGGTTTCAGTCCACTGTGGCCCGAATTGTGGCGCAAAAGCGTCACCCTCAAAGTCCGCCTCGATTTCGGTCACTGCAGCGCTGCTGGCCAGCGGCAAAGCCTGAGCGTAGATGTCGGCGCCACCGATGACCCAGGCGTCGCTATCCACCGGACACAGGGCGCAAGCTTCAGCGAGCGAATGGGCGCACAGGGCACCTGCAGCGCTCCAGTTCGGCTGGCGCGTCAGCACCACATTGAGGCGGCCGGGCAGGGGGCGAAA
>CAZZLB010000571.1:0-2342 GCA_964654655.1 uncultured Rhodoferax sp.
GGCCAGTGTTTGCGCGGCCATGGATTTGAGTGCCGCCGCCAATGCTGGAAGCAGTTGCGGATTGGCACCGCCACCAAGCAGCACTGAGCCCCGAATCACCGACTGGCCTTCGCGGTAGCGCTCCAGTACGATGGGTTTGGGCAGGCCGAGGGCGCTGGCGAGCCGCGAGCCCAGAGCCGAATTGGCAAAATGGAGATAGGAATCGGTCATGGTGGCTTTCATTGTAGAAGTCAGGGATACTGCGCTCATAACGAGGAGACAAAACATGCGAACAACAAGGCAGCGCCCCGACATGAATGTGGGACTGACAGTGTTACTCTGGGCGGCGTTGCTCGCTGGCTGCTCCAAACCCGCACAGGAAGCGCCGCTGGTTGGCAGCGATGCCAGCGCATTTGTGCAGCAGGCCAATGCTGCGGTGGCCAAGGCGGCTGACCTGTCGGACGCGCCTTCCTTTGCCGATGCCAAGCGCGGTTTCATTGCGGCACCCAAAGGGCAGATCAGGGACGCGGCGGGCACTGTCGTCTGGGACTTCGACTCTTTTTCCTTCATCCAGGGCGCCGCGCCACCGACGGTCAATCCCAGCCTGTGGCGCCAGGCCATGCTGAACAACCACGTCGGGCTATTCAAGGTGAGCGAAGGCATCTGGCAGGTGCGCGGCTTTGATCTTGCGAACCTGACGCTGATCGAGGGCAAGACCGGGTTGATCGTGGTGGACACCCTGACAGCACGCGAGACCTCGGCTGCCGCCATGGCCTTTGCCCGGCAGCACCTTGGCAACAAGCCGGTATCGGCAGTCGTCTTCACGCACAGCCACATTGACCACTTTGGTGGCGCGCTGGGCGTGATCAGCGCTGAGGAGGTGATTGCACGCAAGGTTCCGGTGGTGGCACCGCTGGGCTTCATGGAAGAGGCGACCAGCGAAAACATCCTGCTGGGCCCGGCGATGGGGCGCCGCGCCGGCTATATGTACGGCAGCTTCCTGCCGCGTGACCCCAAGGGCTTGATCGATACCGGTCTGGGCAAGGCAGTGGCTTATGGTCGGGTCGGTATCCTGGAGCCCAACCTGCTGGTGGACAAACCGGTGCAGGAGGTGATGCTCGACGGTGTGCGCTTCGTCTTTCACAGTGTGCCGGGCAGCGAGGCGCCAGCCGAATTCGTCTTTGCCCTGCCCGATCTGAAAGCCTTCAACGGTGCCGAGATGATGAGCCAGACCCTGCACAACATCTACACGGTGCGCGGTGCCAAGGTGCGCGATGCGCTGAAGTGGGCCAGTTACATGGACCAGTCGCTGCAATGGCTAGGTGACTCCGAAGTGGTGTTCAACCAGCACCACTGGCCGGTCTGGGGCAAGGAGCGCATCCGTGATTTCATCGTCAAACAGCGCGACACCTACAAGTTCATCCATGACCAGACCGTGCGCCTGATCAATGCCGGCCTCAACGGTGCCGAAGTGGCAGAGACGATTGCGTTACCCAAGGCCTTGCAGGACCACCTCAATGTGCGCGGCTATTACGGCACGGTGCGTCACAACGCAAGGGCGGTGTACCAGTACTACATGGGCTGGTACGACGCGAATCCGGCGAACCTCGATAACCTGCCGCCAGTCGCAGCCGGCAAGCACTATGTCGAACTGGCCGGGGGCGCCGACAAGGCGCTGGCAGCAGCGCAAGTTGCCTTTGACGCCGGTGACTATCGGTGGGCAGCGGAACTGCTCAAGCACGTGGTTTACGCCGACGCCAACAACAAGGCGGCACGCGAGCTGATGGCACGCAGCTTCGAGCAGCTCGCCTACCGGTCAGAATCAGCGACCTGGCGCAACCCCTATCTGGTCGGCGCCATGGAACTGCGCAAAGGATCACCCGAAAAGGGTCTGGCCCGGGATGCCATGATCGAGATGCTGGAGCACACGCCGACAGAGCGCTTTCTGGAAGCGATGGCGGCATCGCTCAACGTCGACAAGGCCGGCGACAGCAGACTCAAAATCAACCTGGTGTTTTCCGACAGCAAGGAGAGTCACGTGCTGACTCTGGAAAACGCCGTGCTGCACCACCACCAGGCGCCGCGTGCGGTGGATGCGAACGCCACCCTGACCTTGACCAAACCCTTCTTCCTGCGAATGGTCACCGGCGGCGCCGGTGCCAAGGAGTTGCTGCTGTCCAAGGAAACAAAAATCGAAGGCAGCACGCTGGATCTGGGCAAGTTCTTCAGCCTGCTCGACAAGGCACCCGGCACCTTTCCTATCGTGACGCGCTGAGCGCGTTTGGCTGACGCATCTTTGCCAGCACCGATTGCGCGCCGGCGGCCATGAGTCGTGCGTCCGAACTCACGGTGACGAACTGAAA
>CAZZLB010000572.1:0-2341 GCA_964654655.1 uncultured Rhodoferax sp.
TGGGCACCCCGCCAGCGTTGCATTCGCCCAGTGCTTCGGCAGCAACCATGGAGTAACTGAAGTCCAGCCCCATGCCACCGTACTCCACCGGGTACTTGATGCCCAACAGGCCCAGGTCGCCCATTTTCTTGAATACCGCGTGGGCCGGGAATTGCCCGGCGGCTTCCCACTCAGGCAGATGCGGGTTGATCTCTTTGGCAACAAACTTGCGGACGGTGTCGGCAATCTGTTCGTGTTCAGGCGTGAATTTCATGGCAAGCTTTCGTTTGAATTTTCTCTACATCCGTGCCACACCAAAGGTGTTGGCGTGTAACTGGCGGCGCTGCGCCTCCTCGGCCATGGCCAGGCACAAGCCCAGAAGGCGGCGCGTGTCACGCGGGTCGATGATGCCGTCGTCCCACAGGCGCGCTGTACCAAACAGGGCGGCCGACTCCTTGTCAAGACGCAGCCGCAAGCCATCGGACATGGCTTTGAGCGCTTCCTCGTTGGCGGCCATGCCGGTGCGCTCGATCTTGGCACGGTTCACGATGTCCATCACCTTGGCCGCCTGCGCGCCCCCCATCACGGCGGTGCGCGCTGTCGGCCACGAGAAGATAAAACGCGGGTCAAAACCGCGGCCGCACATGCCGTAGTTACCGGCGCCAAACGAACCGCCAAGAACCATGGTGAACTTGGGCACACGCGCGTTGGCGACTGCCTGGATCATCTTGGAGCCATGCTTGATGGCGCCGCTGCGCTCGGCCACCGATCCGACCATGTAGCCGGTGGTGTTCTGCAGGAAGATCAGCGGCGTGCCGCTCTGGTCGCACAACTGGATGAACTGTCCCGCCTTGGTGGAACCGTTGGGCTGAATCGGTCCGTTGTTGCCCAGAATGCCGACCAGATGCCCCTGAAGCCGGGCGTGACCGCACAGCATGTCGCTCGCGTACTCGGACTTGAACTCCAGGAAATCCGAACCATCCACGAGCCGGGCAATGACTTCCCGAACATCGTAAGGTTCACGCTCGTCAGCCGGTACCAGACCGAGTAGTTCCTGCTCGTCAAACAGGGGCTCGTCAAATTTCTGCGCTGCCCGCCCCTGATCCCACTTGAGCTTGTCGAGCACCTCACGTGCCATGGCAATCGCATGCGCATCGTCCTCGCACAGGTACTCGCCCAAGCCGGTAACCCGGGCATGCGTCTCGGCGCCGCCGATTTCGTCTTCGGTACAGTCCTCGCCAATGGCAGCTTTCACCAGAGGCGGGCCAGCCAGGAAGATATTGGAGCGCCCGCGCACCAGAATGACGTAGTCCGACAGGCCCGGCAGGTACGCGCCACCCGCAGTCGATGAACCGTGCACCACGGCAATCTGCGGCAGACCCGCGGCAGACATCCTTGCCTGGTTTGCGAAGCTGCGCCCGCCGTCAACAAAAATCTCGCTCTGGTACATCAGATTGGCGCCACCGCTCTCTACCAGGTAGATCACCGGGAGCTTGTTCTCCTGTGCGATTTCCTGGGCGCGCAAGGCCTTGCGCAGGCCCATGGGCGCCACGGTGCCGCCCTTGACCGCGCTGTCGCTGGCGGAAATCAGGCAGCGCTTTCCTGCCACCACGCCTATGCCGACGATGGAGCCACCACCCAGCACCGATTTCTTGCCATCGTCATCGTGCATGTTGAGGCCGGCCAGACGGCTGAGTTCCAGAAAAGGCGAGCCGCGGTCGAGCAGGCGCGCCACACGTTCGCGCGGCAGCAGTTGCCCGCGTGCCTCGAACCTGGCTCGCTTTGAGTCGGACTCGGCAATCACCATTTGCTCAAGTCGCTGAACTTCGGTGAGCAATTCGAGCATGCGCTTTGCGTTCAGGCCAAACGCATCGGACTTGACATTGATCTTGGAGCGGATGACTGGCATGGATGGGAACCCTCTTGGTTGCAGCGCATTAGACATTATGCTTACGTTAACGTCAACTTCATTTCGTATAGGTATTTCCCCTATACTTAGCGGTAGCCAAGCCTGCTAGCATCCAGCCGCATTCAAGCGCTTGCACTTGACTTCTCCAAGTTACTCACTCTTCACCAGGAACAACCCTATGGACATCCAAGCCTGCACCGAAGCCATCCGCAACAAAGTCGGTGCCGACAGCGGCCTTGCCGCCACCCTCAAATTTGACTGCGGCAGCGATGGCGCCATCTATATCGACGGAAAATCCACGCCCAACACGGTCAACAACAGCACCGCCGAAGCTGACTGCACTGTCGGCATCACGCTGGAAAACCTGAACGCGATGCTCAAGGGCGACCTGGAGCCTGCCACCGGTTTCATGATGGGCAAACTCAAGGTCACGGGTGACATGAGTGTGGCCAT
>CAZZLB010000573.1:0-2339 GCA_964654655.1 uncultured Rhodoferax sp.
TGGTGGGCGCACCGGCCTGCGGTGATGTGATGAAGCTGCAGATCAAGGTCAATGCAGAGACCGGCGTGATTGAAGATGCGCGCTTCAAGACCTACGGTTGCGGCTCGGCAATTGCCTCGTCGTCGCTGGTGACCGAGTGGGTCAAAGGCAAGACGCTGGAGCAGGCGGCGGCACTGAAAAACAGCCAGATTGCGGAAGAACTTGCCTTGCCACCGGTGAAAATCCACTGTTCCATCCTGGCCGAAGACGCAATCAAGGCTGCCGTGAACGACTACAAACAAAAGCACCTGTCATGACTGTTACATTGACCGAAGCTGCCGCGAGGCACGTATCCCGATACCTCACCAAACGCGGCAAGGGGGTCGGTGTCCGACTGGGCGTGAAGACCACGGGCTGCTCCGGGCTGGCCTACAAGCTGGAGTACGTTGACGAAATCGAACCCGAAGACATGGTTTTTGAAGGCCATGGCGTGAAGGTCCTGATTGAACCCAAGAGCTTTGCCTACCTTGATGGAACCGAGCTCGACTTTGTCCGCGAAGGTTTGAACGAGGGCTTCAAATTCAACAACCCGCGCGAGCGTGATCGCTGCGGTTGCGGCGAGTCGTTTCGGGTGTGAATCTTCAATCCAGCGACTTTGAACTGTTCGATCTTGCGCCGGGCTTTGCGCAGGACGGCGCAGCCATCGATGCACGCTGGAAGGAACTGCAGCGCGAGGTACACCCGGACAAATTCAGCACCGAGGGCGCCGCAGCGCAACGTGTGGCGATGCAATGGTCGGTGCGCATCAACGAGGCGTATCGGCGACTGAAGGATCCGCTCAAGCGCGCAGCCTATCTGTGCGAATTGCATGGTGAACCGGTCAACGCGGAGAACAACACGGCGATGGCGAGCGACTTCCTGCTGCAGCAGATGCTGTGGCGTGAAGAACTTGAAGAAGCCAGCGCGGTGGCCCAACTAGAGCAATTGGCAGCGCAGGTGGCTGCGGCCCGGCTGGCGCTGCTGCAACAATGCGCTCAGCTGCTTGACGAGAAACAGGATTACAAGGCGGCAGTGCAACAGGTGCGTGCATTGATGTTTGTCGAGCGCTTTGCCAGCGACGTCCACTCCCGTCTGGACCAGATGGATACACCATAATCAGCCATGGCCTTGCTACAAATCTCAGAACCCGGGCAGTCGCTCAATCCGCACGAGCGGCGGCTCGCCGTCGGCATTGATCTTGGGACAACCCACTCACTGGTGGCCTCCGTGCGGCACGGTGTGGCCGAGTGTCTACCGGATGGCGAGGGTCGCGTGATCCTGCCTTCGGTGGTGCGTTATCTTGCAGGCGGAGGGCGCCAGATCGGCTTTGATGCGCTGCAGGCGATGGCGCAGGATCCGGAAAACACGATTGCCTCAGTCAAGCGCTTCATGGGGCGCAGTCTGGCCGATGTGGCTGGCAGCGCCAAGCTGCAGTACCGCTTTGCCCAGCACGATGGCATGCTGGGTGTGCAAACGGTGCAGGGTGAGAAATCGCCGGTCGAGGTCAGTGCCGATATTCTGGCGACGCTGCGTTATCGCGCAGAAGACACTTTCGCTGACGACTTGTACGGTGCGGTGATCACGGTGCCGGCGTATTTTGACGATGCGCAGCGCCAGGCAACCAAGGACGCGGCGCAAATGGCCGGTCTGAAGGTGCTGCGTCTCATCAACGAGCCCACTGCGGCGGCCATCGCCTACGGACTGGACAACGCCAGCGAGGGCGTTTACGCCATCTACGATCTGGGCGGCGGTACCTTCGACATCTCGATCCTGCGTCTGAGCAAAGGTGTTTTTGAGGTGCTGGCAACCGGTGGCGACTCCGCCCTCGGTGGTGACGATTACGACCGCGCATTGGCAGACTGGGTAATGAAGCAGGCCGGTGTGCAGGCACGCACGCCACAGGACAAGGCGATTGCCATCATCGCCGCGCGCGCCTGCAAGGAAGAGCTGTCAGCTGCGCACTGTGCGGCTTGCCACGCCTGTATTGGCGGCGAGAACGTGAAATTCGAAGTGGTCAACGAGCAGTTCGAGAAACTCACTTCCGAGCTGACGCAGCGCACCATGGCAGCGGTGCGCAAGACGCTGCGCGATGCGCGCTTGACCAAGGACGACATCAAGGGGGTGGTGATGGTCGGGGGTTCGACCCGCATGCCTCAGATTCAGCAGGCCGTAGCTGATTTCTTTGGCCGTGCACCTCTGACCAATTTGAATCCAGACGAAGTGGTGGCGCTGGGAGCGGCGATTCAGGCCAATCAACTTGCGGGCAACAATCCCTGCGGCGATCTGCTGCTGCTCGACGTTATCCCCTTGTCGCTGGGCAT
>CAZZLB010000574.1:0-2333 GCA_964654655.1 uncultured Rhodoferax sp.
AGCGAGAAACCACTTCGACTTGTTGGTTACCGCGTCGGACAAGTGGACTTCTGGATAGCGACGGATCGGATTGACCTGTCCGCTGAACAAATCGCTACAGCTTACAAGCTTCGATGGGACATCGAAATCTTTTTGGGCTGATGGAAATTTCATCTCAGAGTCTAACCCAAATTCATGGTTTTTTAGCTCCGCGCGACCCAAAATCTGGGGGTCGGATTTTTTCGGTCTAATAATTTCAATAGGTTTTATGTTTATTTAACTCAAAATGTTAATGTAGTGCCAAAATTTTAAATAATTACGCAATATTTTCTTGCATTCTCACTTGTGCTGATGTTATTCTTATCTCATGTTTATCCGAACTACAACCCATACCAATAATAAAAACGGTCAGAAATACTTCACATATAAACTGATCGAATCTGTTCGAACGCCAAATGGACCTCGTCAGCGAACCGTTTTAAATCTCGGCAGAAATTTCGCCCTTCCTAAAGAACAATGGAAAGACCTCGCTAACCGGATTGAAGCTATTATTTCAAAACAATTCGACCTTTTTCCGGTTTCCATTGAAATCGAACAAATCGCCCAAACCTTCGCTGAAAGAATCATCCGTGAACAGGCTATCAATAAACAAACAACAATCAAAGATGATTCCGAGCCTGATTTTCATACGGTTGATATTAACAGCATTGATAATGAACGAGTACGAACGGTCGGCGGAGAAAGTGTCATACTTGATACTATCAAATCGCTTCAATTAGACAGCGCACTGGAATCCCTTGGCTTCAGTCGGAGTAATGTGGAAGCCGCTATCGGTGTCATAACCGCACGCTTACTATCCCCTGCGTCTGAGCGTGCAACTCATCAGTGGCTCCGAAACAAAACAGCTCTTGATGATTTAATGGATTCCGATTTTTCAACACTTTCTCAAGACCGAATATACAAAATTTCAGATTTACTTCTGAAAAACAAAGCCAATATAGAGTCCCACTTGCAGCGTCGTGAAGTTCATATGTTCAATCTCGATGAAACTATACTTCTGTACGATTTGACAAACACTTTTTTTGAAGGAAGCGGGAAATATAATTCCAAAGCACATTTTGGTGTTTCCAAAGAAAAACGATCTGATTGTCCGCTGATGACACTTGCGCTGCTGATTGACGGTGATGGTTTTCCTAAAAAAAGTGACACGTTTGAAGGCAATATCAGTGAACCCGGCACCCTGCAAAAGATTCTGCCTCAAATATCTGTTGCAGCAAAGAAACCAATTATTGTAGCCGATGCCGGAATAGGATCTCAGGACAATATCGAATGGATGGCTGCTAACGGATATGATTATATCGTCGTCTCCCGAAAGCGGAAATGTGAAATACCTTCCGACATGCAACTGTCCTATGTCAGAGAGGATGATCGCCGACTCATTCAAGCCGGTATCCGGAAAAATAATGCAGATGAGACAGAGGTTTGGTGCCATTCCAATGCTAAAGAGATAAAGGAAACAGGTATCAAAACGCGATTTCAGAAGCGATTTGAGGAAAAACTGACTGATGTTCAACGCGCACTTTCCAAAAAGCACGGAACGAAAAAATATGAAAAGGTTATCGAAAAAATCGGAAGATTGAAAGAGAAGTATCGACGTGTTGCCCGGCGCTATGATATTTATGTTGAAAAGGATGAACAGTCTGAGAATGCCGTCAACCTCACCTGGAGCATGAAACAAATTGATGATACCAGCGGATATTACATTCTTCGGACAAGCCGAACGGATTTCAATGAAAAGCAAGTATTCGATATATTTACGATGCTGCTTGATATTGAGGATGCATTTCGGTCGATGAAATCGGAGCTCGGACTCCGGCCGGTGCGTCACCACATTGAGTTTCGGTGCGATGGTCATCTGTTAATAACCGTACTTGCGTATCATGTACTCCAAACGATTCGTCAAAAACTGAAGAAACAAGGGATAACCCATAGTTGGTCAACGATCCGGGATATTTTATCAACGCACTATCGATTAACAACTTCCGTGAGACGCTCAGATGGGAAGATGATCTATATCCGAAAAACGTGTAAACCTGAAGATTGTCATATAAAAATTTATGATGCTCTGAGCCTTCCACATCGTCCGGGTAAGATTGTCAAAAATATTTTGTAGCGGCTCCCGCTAAACCGCCTGCAAAAAAAATCTGTAGTGCCAAAATCCAATTTTGCTATTGCTTAACTATCTAATTTTATTTAATATAAAAATTTAAACCATGAATTTGGGATAAGATCAGCGCTCAGAATGTCGCAGAATCTCTGATTACCCAACCGGAAAAAGTTGCATTTCAGCAATC
>CAZZLB010000575.1:0-2330 GCA_964654655.1 uncultured Rhodoferax sp.
GAACGCGCGAAAACATCGATGCCGCAACGCTGCGCTTCATCCCACAATTCGTTCAGCGACGGACGACGATCGAAATCGACCGCGTACAACCGCTCGAATGCCGTCGGTGAAATCCGGGGAAGAATATCGCTGAGGTTGTTGCAGGACAGCGGCGCTGCGTCCGTGTGCTCGACCGTGACCTTGCCTTCCGTCGTACCATCGTCATACCGGCTGACCGTCGACTTGCCGGCCGGACTGCTGACCGTGAGCGTGCCGCCGAAATAATGCGAACCGCTGCTGAGGAACCGTCGCCGAATGGACGGCTGGAATCCGTATAACATGGCCCTCAGAAAATAGACCAACGTCTTCTTGCCGGTACCCTCCGGGCCAAAGAACACATTCATTCCGTCCGTGAGCGAATCCAATTGCAGACTAGCGCAGGCGCCAAACCGATCCATACGGAGTTTTTCGATGTGCACCTCGTGACTCCTTCATCGAGACACAGCGGATAATCCTGGCGAAGGCCGCCAGCTAGAGCGGGAGCGGGAAATTAGCAAAGTTCCGCAATCGTGGCTACATCGATCTGCCCCCCAATCGAGACGGGGGCCCAGTTCAGCTTTTGCATGGCAAAAGCTGAAGGAAAAACGTCAATAGGAGAATCCGGGGTTTTGTTGTTAAACTGCGGCAACTGGATGGGATCAGTGAACGAGACGTCAGATAAGGAACCTGGGCATGGATGCCGCACAACAAGCTCGCCAGGAAAGAAAGAAGAAGCTTTTGACCGAATTGGCGGAGCTCATGATTGAGGAGCAGGTGGCGGAGGGGGTGTTTTTGGGAACGCCGCACTACAGCGTCATTGAGCGAGCGGCGGTGCATCTGGGACGGGAATTGAGCTGCCAGGCCCAGGAACGAGGAGCCCGTGAGGTCGCTGCGAACTGCAGCCCAGAGGTACCCTGTCCGATCTGCCAAACGCTCTGCCCCGTGGAGGTGAGAACGCGGGACGTCAAAAGCACTCACGGGCAGGTGGAACTGTCCGAGAGTGTGGCCGACTGTCCGCAATGCCGACGGTCTTTTTTTCCCTCAACGCGTAGCCATGGGGCTGGATAGTCGCGAAGTCACTCCGGAGTTAACACGGGCAGTCATCCATCTTGCTGCGGAGATTCGTTCGTTTGGCCGGACCGAACTGGTCGTCGAGAAGGTGCTGGGTTTGAAGGTTTCGGATAGCACCGTGCGGCGCTTAGCGAAACAAGTCGGACAAGAGCTTGCCGACCTCGAGCAAGCCGATGAGCGAACGGACGGTAAGGAAGCCGTTGTGCCCGAGTTGGCCGTGGTATCGTGCGACGGCGGTCGTATTCGAACACGTGTGTCTGGCTGTGGCCGTGGCGTCCATCTTTCGGGCGACAACGGATGGCGAGAAACCAAGAACGCTTCCTTCGAACGGATGACGAAAAAAGCCCCGCAAGCGGATGGAGTTGATCCATGTGTGGCGTTGCCCACCTCGTTTCGAACGACCGAAAAAGTCGCCAATATTGCGGAAAAAGCCGTGCCATACGTCGAAGAACCGACGGATGCCGTCCAGGATCGTGTGGTTTACGAAGGTCCCGCGCGTGTACTGCGCACGGCGGTTAGCAGCATGGTATGTTCGGATGAGTTTGGCCCGATGATGAAACGGGAAGCACAGCGTCGTCGGTTTTTCGAGTCGCCCTTGCGCGCGTTCCTCGGCGATGGCCTGAATTGGAACTGGTCGATATGGAAACGCTATTTCTTCACATTCATCCCGATCTTGGATTTCATCCACGCCATTCAGTATGTGTTCAATGCGGCCATGGCGATCCACGTGAATGAAACACAAGCCTGGACGCTGTACGTGCAGTTCATCACCTGGTGTTGGCAGGGCCAAGTTGCCCGGGTGGTCGACGAGTTGGCAGGAGTCTGCTTGAACCGGGGAATCGATCCGAACGATCCGGTAGCAGACGACGCTCCCCATAAGCCCATCCTCGATGCCCTCCGGTACCTGACCAACAACCGCAGTCGCATGGACTACCCGCGCTACCGCCAGCTCGGACTACCGGTAACCAGCGCGCCAATGGAATCCTTAATCAAGCAGATCAACACGCGGGTGAAGGGAACCGAAATGTTCTGGGACGACCCCGACGGTGCCGAAGCCATCCTGCAGATCCGGGCGGCCGCCATTAGCGACGACGGCCGACTCGACGACTACCTGACAAGGCGACCCGGGTGGCAGTTCCAGCGCCGGACTTCCCAGCCCCGAATTGCCGCATAGGCTGAACTGGGCCCGAAACCTGCAAATTCGCACCGCTGCGGGGGGTACGCTAGCTTTCGCGGGCAGT
>CAZZLB010000576.1:0-2313 GCA_964654655.1 uncultured Rhodoferax sp.
CCCGACGCGCCGGTCAGGTAGTTGCGGTAGTCCTGCGCCACCGCGCCAAGCCCATTCAGACCGCCATATGCGCCAGTCTGTTGCGCGTACTGGTCCTTGAGGAACTGGTTGGCCTGCTGTTGGGCCATGTCCGAGTTGAACTCGGCCGACCGCTCGCTCGGGCCAATCCAGTCGTACATCCCGTGCGGGTCGGTGCTTCGCTTGAGGCGCGGATCGACGTTCGGGTTGTTCGGATCGACGCCGCCAAAGTCGATCTTGTTGGGCGTCCAGTCGGTCTGCGTGTCGAGGCCGTACCCCTTGGCGATATCGCCAGGCCAATGCATCGGATTGAAGTCGACGCCCATGACTATTTCCTCGCTCCGTCAGCCAGCCCCTTGAACCGACTCGCCTTGAGCCCGCATTCTAGCATGACCGATTCCCACGTAATACCGCGTCCCGTGCCGCCGCTCGTGTTCTCCGTCACCGTCACGCGGAACGACTCGCACTTCTGGTACTGCGGCTGCACCTCGAGCTGAATCCGCCCGTCCGCTTTTAGCGAGGCAATCTGCGCCGCCGTCCACGTCTCTGTCTGCGCGTTCGTCGTCGCGTAGTCGAACTCCAACTTTACATCGACCGAGGCGTCCGCGACCACCGTGCCGTAGAGCATGATGCGCCGCACCCGCTGGAAGCCCTGGATGCCGCCCGTCTTGACCCACGCTGTCTGGAACACCCCGCGGATGCCAGCGCCGTCATCGCTCGTCGCGCCGTCCACGAGGCGCAGTACGACCGCCACGCCAGTTGAGTCGCCGCCAAGGACCAGCTCGCCCTCGTAGGCGGTGGCGCACGCCGACGCGCACGTCTGGAATGGGCGGAAGATCGTCCACCGCTGGAAGGTCATGTCGTAGACGCAGGTGATGTTTGTCGAGAGGACGAATGCGACCTGCGCCGTGCCCGAGAGGTAGTGCGCCGCGACGATGGGCGACGCCGAGAGCGAGATTTCGGCCGGTGCGCCGATGTAGCTCAAGGACATGTCGCGCCCGAGCATGTAGACGCCGTCCTCGGCCTGGAAAAACACGCCCCACGTCGTCACGACGACGCTGCGCGGCGAGATGCAGCCGTTCTGCGCGGCTACCCGCTGCGTGTTCAGGTCGTTGTTCGAGCCGTTGTCGGTCGGCCCGTCGCCCGCCACCGCGAAGATGCGGTCGCGCTTGAACACGATGAGCGACGAGTCCATCGACGCGAGCGCGGTAATGTCGCCGCCCTCGTCGATCGGCAGGATGAAGATGTCGTTGAAGCCGGGGAGCGAGTTGGCGACGTACGACTTCGTGTACCAGAGGTTCGTCTTGTCCGCGCCGAAGAGGCGGTTGCGGTGCGCGACCACGACCGTGAATGCAGGCGGAAGCTGGTCCTCAAGCACGTCGCCCGACGTGTAGAGCAGCCCGTTCGTCGTGTAGTACCCGTTCGGCTGCGTGTCCGTCCACGTCTGCACCGTGCCGCTCATCGAAGCCGTCATCTCGACGACGTGGGCGAGGTAGTACGCGACCGCGCCTGGCTCGTTCCTGTAAATCCAGACCTCGGGGTTCCAGAGCGAGCCCTGGTCGCGGTACTTGCGCGTCACGCCCGTCGAGAGCGGCGTCCACGAGATTTCGGCCGATCCCGTCGCCACGACCGTGACCTGCACGCCGCCGCTGCCCGTACCGAGCCCGCCGACCGGCGACTGCACGATGTTGCCGTGGCCGTCGCGCCAAACGTAGGTTGCCGTGTAGAAGTATTTGCCGCCCGTCATCGAGCCCGAGCCAGCGCCGTGCGCCGTCGCCTTGATGCTCGGCGCGCGCACGAAGCCGTACTCGTACGGTTGCACGCCGTCGTACTCGACGGGCATCGCCCCGTTGAAAAGGAGCGTGTCGGCCACCTGCGTGCGCTGGTAGCGCGGGTTCGTCGAGACGTTGCGCGAGTCGAGGACGTAGAGCGCGATGCTGCCGTCCACTTGCTGCACGGCGGCGACGCGCACGCCCGCCTGAATCTGCGGCACGTTCGGCAACATGCACTTGCCCGACGAGCGCACTTGCTCGGCGGCGCGCGCAGCGTCTCGCGGCGAGAGCGTCCCGCAGATGCGCGGGACCGCGTTCACCGAGTAGTGCGTGATGTCGTGAAGGACGTACGCGGAGTCGATCTGGCCGTTGTCGATCCAGCCAGCGCGCGCGAGCGTCGGGGACATCGGGCAGTAGTTGACGCCATTCTCGACGAATAGGTTGGCGGCGGGCACGACGTCGGCCACGTCCGAATAGCCGACCACGACCGGCGCGGGAGTAGGCCCCTGGAACGTACCGCCTC
>CAZZLB010000577.1:0-2305 GCA_964654655.1 uncultured Rhodoferax sp.
GACCAGATCGGCACCGCACTGCGCAATCTTGTCCGCCAGGCGCTGCGCCAACTCATTGGAGTAGCACAAGCCCCCGTCCGGAAAACCCCAGAACTCCGGCGTGCCGTAGCCCAGAATCTGTGCCGCTGCCACGCTCTCGCGTTGGCGCACGTTGGCGTCGGCATAAAGTGCGCCGTCCGTCAGAATTACCACGCAGACGCTGTGCCCGTTCTTGACGTGCTGCGCAATGGCTCCGCCACAACCAAACACCTCATCATCCGGATGTGGTGCTACGACCAGCACCGAGCGGGCTGGCAGGCACAGGCTGGCACTGTAGGGAATGAGATCGGTTTCCAAGGGCGTCAATGATAACGACCGAGCAGGGTCACGCTCAGCGCCGCAAGAGAACACAGGGCAAAGCCGCCCAAGGCCAATGCCGCAAGCCGGCCCTGCAGGCGTGTTGAGGCTTGGGCCAAGCCGCCCAGCACGTAGCCTAGCAACACCACGGGCATGACGAAATAGCGCCCTTGCACTCCCTCTATCAAGCTTGCGGGGTGGGCTGTCCAGGTCACCAGTTGAGACAGAAAAATCAGGCCAATGGAGGCTATTGCCAGCAGCAGCAACAGGCATCGAGCACCCCAGTCAGCCCTGCCCGCCGGCAGCGAAACCGAGACCAGCGCGCAGGCGCCCAGCCCAAGCCAAAGTACGGTGTAAGAAAGAACCGGCAGGGGGGTGTCCAGCCAACCCAGAATGCCGATAAAAGATTGTTGGTAGAAGTTCGCCACTTCAGGGTTTGACAATGTAGCCCAGACAATGCTGAAAAATGCTTGTGGATGCGCCGCGTAATGCGCCAGCAGCTGGCTGCTCGACTGGCTGCGCACGACCAGCGTGTCGGTGGTGGAGTACAGGGCAAAAAGCACCCAGGCCAGCGCCCCTGCCGTGACAAGGCCTGCCAGATAAAAGTCGCGCGCCGAACTCTTTCGCCATGCCACAAAAAAGGGCAGCAGCAGCAAAGGCAGCAAGTGGGTCCGGCTGGTCACCAGAATGAATACACAGAAGGCCAGCGCGAGCGATAAGCGCCAGGAATCTGCTCCCTTTGCTACCAGTTTGTGCAAGAACAGGCTGATCGCGAGCAGCCCCAATGAGGTTGTGAAACCGTCAATCGTGGGTGAGAACAACTGAAACAAACTCATCGGCAACAACAGCGTGGCTAGTGCCAGTGGGTTTGGAGGTGCCAGTCGGCAAGCCGTCGCCAGCAGCACAAAGCAACACAGCAAGGTCACAAAGCGGGCCAGACGGTAAGAATGCTCGACGCTCCAGTCCAGCGCCATGCCCAAGGCCAATCCCGCTGCCTGCGGTGCATAGACCAGCGGAAAGTAGTAGCCCGTCCGGGGAATCGAAAAATGAATTCGGGCATCCGACCAGCGCAACGCTGCAAGACGCTCCTGTTCGGCGGCTGGGAGTCGCAGTTTGGCGTCCAGCACCAGTTTCAGGTTCGTCGCCATGAAGCGCAGCAGTGAGGCATCAACCAGCCCGCCCGCGTCGGTCTGACCGCCCAGACGGCGGACGAAAGTTGCAACTTCAAGGTCACTCGGGGCTTCAACATTGCTGGGCGCCGGTTGCAACAACCAGTGGCCTTGCGCCAACAGATAGGCCCGTGCAATGTGGCTGGTTTCATCAGGTGACTGCATTGGTGGAATCAACCACGACAAACCCATAGCCAACATAAAGGCCAAGGCCCAAAGCCCCAACCCGACCTTCTTAGTCATGGTTCTTTGACAAGAGCAACAATTCGAAGCTCATCTTCTGCTGATGCGCAATGCTGTCCAGAATCAAACCAACCGCCAGCATGATGAACGCGACGATTTCCAGCGCTGCTGCCAGCAGGGCCAGAGGCACGTGGTAGATGTAGCGGTAGGCAATCCAGTCGTCAAAAACCGGAATGCTTGCCAACAGTCCGAGCAGCATGGCGCACAAGGCAATCGAGCCAAAAAAAGCAAAAGGCTTGTAGTAGCGCAGGATCTGGAAGATGGTGAACAAGACCCGTGCGCCGTCGGTCACCGTGTTGAGTTTGGAGACACTGCCAGCCGGCCTGTCCAGATACTCCACCGCAATTTCCCGGATCCGAAACCGCTTGTCCAGTGCGTGCAGTGTGATGTCGGTCTCTACCTGAAAGCCTGGCGCCAGCACCGGGCATGTCTTGACAAAAGTCCGGCTGAAGGCCCGGTAGCCGCTCATGATGTCCTTCAGGTTCGCATCAAAGAAATAGTTGATCAGCCGGTTGACCAATCTGTTACCCAAGCCATGCAAGGGGCGCTTGTTCTGC
>CAZZLB010000578.1:0-2301 GCA_964654655.1 uncultured Rhodoferax sp.
TTCAGCAACATCCTCGCCGCTGGCGGCGTTCCCTGATGGCCTCCCCGTTCAAATCCGTGGTGATGCGACCGCTGACCGGGCCGATGGATTCGCGCTCCAACCCGGAGGACTGCCCTCCCTTGTCGTTTCGCTTCAAGCTGAACATGGAGGTGGACACCAGCGACCGCCTCGGTCGTGGCTACGGCTGGGACAAGCTGCTCTACAAGGCGTCGAGCTACGTCAACCAAGATGCGCACGATCAGGGGGACTGCTACGACCCCACCCAGACGCGCGAGCCGATCACCTTCTTGAGCGAGTTCACCCGAACCGATCAGGCGAGGAAGCTCTACTACGGCACCCGCTCACGGTTGGCGCTGCTCAACGAGCACGACGGTCAGTGGATTACGATTGCCCGAGGATTTGGCGGAGGATCGCCTTCGGACACGCAGATCAGGTGGAGCGCTGGACAGTCGGCCGATACGTTGGTCTTTACCAACGGGATCGATAAGCCGCAGTCCCACGTCATTGGAGTATCGCCATCGGCCTGCGGGATGAACTCAGTGTCCGAGATCGCCGAGCTGAACACCCTCAAAGTGACGCAGGCAAGGCTCGCCACGCAGTTCAGCGGATGCGTCTTCCTGATGGGGGTGACTCAAGAGGGCACCTTCTACCCGAGTCGCATTCGGTGGAGTGGGGTGAATAAGCCGCTGAAGTGGGTGTCCGGGGCCGACACTGTGGCTGGCTTCCAAGACCTGCCCTACACGGAGACGATCCTTGGGGCGGTTGAGCTTCAGGGGAACCTGGTGATCTTCACCGACCAGTCGATCTACCGGTGCTACGTTAACGGTAACACCTTCGGTTTTACGCGGTCTTACACCGACCCAACAGGGCGAGATCGCTGTCTGGTTTATCCCGACACACTGGTAACGGACGGCAGCAGTTGCTACTACGCGGGACGGGACGGGTTCTACCACTGGAACCTCTACGTCCAGCAGCCGGAGCGCCCGGACTGGCTCTGGCGGTCTTCCAACCTCGTCTTCGACAATCTGGACACAAGCTGCTGCCGTGGCCCCGTGGGTCAATACTGGCCCGAGAAGAAGAGCATCCTGTGGTCATGGCCAAAGGCGGGTGACAACTGCCAGCCGTATCGGACCATCCATGCAAACCTCCGATCGATGACGGCCCACATCATCGATCACGGATTCACCGCTTTCACGTCCTTCCGGTCGGATGACCAGATGACCATCGGCGATCTGCTGGACACCTGCACGACCGATCTGCGGACCTTCTGCGCCTATCTCGGGGACAAGCGCCTGATCGAGTTCTGTCAGGCGTGCAACACCCGGCAGATCATCGTGGGGGCATCCTCCGAGGACTGGTGCCTGAAGGAGATCGGAAGTTCGTATCACCGGGAGGTCTGCACCAACTCTGCGACCGGAACCGGTGGCCTTGGACCGGATGGCAACTACGCTCCTTTCGTCGGCACCTACGAGTCAAAGGGCTATTTCTCGATCCTCCGTGGGATGTTTCCATTGGGCAACATGGACCGGGAGAAGCAGATCAACGACTTCCTCATCAATGCCCGGACAGAGTTCCTGCTGGGCAACATCAACTACTGGCGCTTGCGGGTGGGCACCTCCTACGAGGCCAGGGACGCCAATCCTGACGGCAACGTGCTGGCGTTTGCCTATCCAGGGGATGATCTCGCGCCCGAGTATGTGGCGGAATTCTCCACGGATGGCGGCTACTGCGAAGTGCTGTGGCATCTCCAGTCCGACCGCGAGATTCATTGTGTGGACATGGACACGGAGGCTCAGTATCTCGCCAAAAACACGCGCCCCAGCGAGGGCCGCAACTGGCCGCTCTTTGAGCAGGGTAGGTTTCTGTATTACGAAATCACCGCGATCTCCAAGGACCACCTTGGGATGGTGGTTCCTCCCGTCGGAGCGCCCTTCATCATTTCACGGGTGCAGACTCAGGCGCGGGTGATGCAGGCTTGAGCTTGGAGGTCTTCCACAGGACGAATCGGCGGTTGAAGGCAATCCGCTGAACCGGGCTCAGGTGAGGGAGTGGACTGTGGGAGGAAACCGTCTTCTTGAGGTATCTCATGGTCGGCCCCACATCAATCAGATCAACGGAGCACCGGCAGGCGATGCGATCAATGAGATCGGGACGGATGTTGCTCCATGAGGTCTTCGATGAGATGCGCTCCAAGGTGCGGAGTGGAATCCCCGCATCGTTGGCCAGAGCCATCATGGACAGCCCCCTCTTCCTGCCGGTCCCGATGGCAATGCACAGGAACGGCGGGATGCGGTCGAGCTT
>CAZZLB010000579.1:0-2300 GCA_964654655.1 uncultured Rhodoferax sp.
TCAAGCCGAAAAGCAACTATGCAGTGACCGGCCTGTACTTCTACGACACGCAGGTGGTCGACATTGCCAAGGCAGTCAAACCCAGCGCCCGCGGCGAACTGGAAATCACTGCTGTCAATCAGGCCTATCTGGACCAAGGCAAGCTCAATGTGCAAATCATGCAACGTGGTTACGCCTGGCTCGACACCGGGACCCACGACAGTCTGCTCGAAGCCAGCCAGTTCATCGCGACCCTGGAGCGGCGCCAAGGCCTGAAGGTGGCTTGTGTGGAAGAGATTGCCTGGCGCAACGGTTTCATCGGTGACGCCCAACTGGAAAAGCTGGCGCAGCCGCTGGCCAAGAATGGCTACGGTCAATACCTGTTGCGATTGCTCGGCGAACGCCATCGCCACGAACCCTGATTGCCAAAGTTGCCATGAAGATCATCCCTACGGAAATTGCCGACGTTCTGATCATTGAACCCAGGGTTTTTGGTGACGCACGCGGCTTCTTTTTCGAAAGTTTCAACCAGAACGCCTTTCAGAAGGCGACGGGCCTGAATGTCAATTTTGTGCAGGACAATCATTCGCGCTCGGCCCAGGGCGTGTTGCGTGGTTTGCACTACCAGATTGAGCAGTCGCAGGGAAAACTGGTGCGGGTCGTGCGTGGTGCAGTGTTTGACGTGGCGGTCGATCTGCGCAAGTCTTCCGCCACTTTCGGGAAATGGGTTGGTGCCGAATTGACAGAAGAGAACAAGCGGCAAATGTGGGTGCCACCGGGTTTCGCGCACGGTTTCCTGACATTGAGCGAATCGGCAGATTTTCTCTACAAGACGACCGATTACTACGCACCACAGTTTGAGCGCTGCATCGCATGGGATGACCCGACGCTGGCCGTTGCCTGGCCCTTGTCGGGTGCCTCTCCACTGGTATCGGCAAAAGACCAGTCGGGTCTGTTGCTGGTGGATGCGCCGCTGTTTGAAGAGGGCTGAGCAGTTCATGTTGGTTGGACCCAAAATTTACGTAGCGGGGCACCAGGGCATGGTCGGCTCGGCCATTGTTCGGGCATTGCAACAGCAGGGGCACACCCATCTGGTGACGCGCAGCCATCGCGAACTCGATCTTTGCGATCAGGCCGCCGTGCAGGCTTTTTTTGAAGCCGAAAGGCCGGACCAGGTCTATATGGCCGCAGCCAAGGTGGGCGGCATTCATGCCAACAACACCTATCCCGCCGAATTCATCTACCAGAACCTGATGGTGCAAGCCAACGTCATCCATCAAGCCTGGTGCGCCGGTGTCAAAAGACTTCTGTTTCTGGGCTCCAGCTGCATCTACCCCAAAGCGGTCGCCCAGCCCATGAGCGAGTCCGCCTTGCTCACCGGAGTGCTGGAGCCAACCAACGAACCTTACGCCATCGCCAAAATTGCCGGCATCAAAATGTGCGAAAGCTACAACCGCCAATACGCAAGCAGCCACGGTGTTGACTACCGCAGCGTCATGCCGACCAACCTGTATGGCCCCGGTGACAACTACCATCCGGAAAACTCCCACGTCATCCCGGCACTGATCCGGCGCTTCCATGAAGCCAAGACCAGCAAAGCGCCCAGCGTCACCATCTGGGGCAGTGGCACGCCCAAGCGCGAATTCCTTTATGTCGATGACATGGCGGCCGCCAGCGTGTTCGTGATGAACCTGCCCAAAGCTACCTATGAGGCACAGACCCAGCCGATGCAAAGCCAGATCAACGTCGGTTACGGCTCAGACATTACCATCGCCGAAGTGGCACAGGCGGTCGGTCAGGCCGTCGGGTTCACCGGTCGCATTGACTTTGACCCCAGCAAACCAGATGGCACACCACGCAAGCTGATGGACAGCAGCCGCCTCAATGCCCTGGGCTGGGCTGCCAATGTGGGTCTCCAAGAAGGACTTGCTCTGGCCTACCAGGACTTTCTGAAAAAACCATGAAAACTTGCAAAACCGCACTTATCACAGGCATCACCGGCCAGGACGGAAGCTATCTGGCCGAATTCCTCCTGGAAAAAGGCTATGTCGTGCATGGCATCAAGCGCCGCGCCAGTTCTTTCAACACCCAGCGTGTCGATCACATCTACCAGGATCCGCACATAGAGAACGCCAACTTCAAGCTGCACTATGGCGACCTCACCGACACCAGCAACCTGGTGCGCATCATCCAGGAAACCCAGCCCGACGAAATCTACAACCTGGGCGCCCAGTCCCATGTGGCGGTCAGCTTTGAGAGCCCCGAATACACCGCTGACGTCGATGCCATGGGCACGCTGCGCCTGCTCGAAGCCATCCGCA
>CAZZLB010000580.1:0-2299 GCA_964654655.1 uncultured Rhodoferax sp.
TCCAAACGCCGTGCCGCTTCTTCTATCGTTTGATTTCGGACCATCTCCGAACCACTTGCTGAAGCGGACACATTTTCGCTTGCCAGTTTCTCGGTAACGCCGGGTTTGTTCATAGGTTGTTGTCTGTGCCGCTTAGCGCGGTGTTAGAGCGCGGGTCGTCATCGCTCGGCATTAGCGGGTATGCTTGGCACTTCTCGCACCAACATGTCTCCCAGTGATACGGCGCGAGATTGTCTATCCACGCAAACCATTCGCCACACTTCGGGCACTTGAAGTCAGATTCACTAAGGAATTTGTAGTCCCGAAGATACTGACTCACGATTTCGGGCGTAGCGGTCATTTGTCACCCTCCATGAATTTGATTTCGGGGTATCCGGTGATTTTCTTGCGATAGAGTTGGTATTCGATTTCCATTTTTGCCGATGCCAGCACCTTTCCAGCGGTGTTTGCCAGCTCGGAAACTTGGTTCAGACGGCGCGGGTCGGCCTTGAGTGATTCATAGGCTTCCAGCAGGTCGTTTCTCAGTTGGGCGTTTGTTGTAATGCGCGGCATAGTCTTGTTAGTTTGATTTTTGCCCGTTTTAGTTCAACCAGATCGCCGGGCCACTCTCTTGGCTGGATTTGTGTTCCTTGACTTAACTTCATGCGGACATACCAGTTCGCAAGATTTCGCACGTCAGATGTGTTTCTGCCTCGAAAGTATTCACGATGCTTTTCCCGCCACGCCTTGAATTGCTTGCGCCGAGATTGGGCATATTTCGCGCGATATTTTGCGTCCCGGGAGCGGGCGCGGGCGTTGTTTTCCTTACGCCACTTCTTTTGGCGATGCTTGAATTTCGATGGGTTTGCGAGGTAGGCTTTCTTTGCGCTACGCCGCTTGTATTCGCGAACCTTTTCAGCATTTCTTTTGAGCCACAAATCCCGCGCTCTAACCAGACGCTGCAGCGAATGCGCGTCAACGTCGCGAGCGAGTTCGGATGTTTGTTGGTCGCGCATCGCTGAGCTATTTGTTAGACATGCTCGCCAGCACCTTCTTCCCAGCCTCTGTCAGTTCGAGCGGGTAGTATTCTATGAGAGTTGATTTTGCTACCCGTATAAGACCAAGCTTGTATGCGTTTCGGATTGTCGTGCATGGCATCCGCTTTGGCATTTGTCCAGGCAGCAGCCATCCGCCGCACTTCGCGCCGTTCCACAATTCTATTTCCTTAGGGAAAGCCCGCAGGAGTTCAATTTCTTTTGGTCGTAGTTTTCGTATGTCTAACAAGTCACTCGAGCGAACCGGAGGCTCGATTTTGGGTTTGCGTGGGCCTAGCTGGCCTCGGTCGTAGTTTTGGCATCCGTCGCTCATTTGTTCCTTTCCGCCTCCGGTCGCTCAGTTCGGTCGTTAGACCGCGCAGCATTTAGGTCTTTAAGCACGGTATCGCGTCCGCAGTCGCACGGGTCGCCATCACTGGCATATATGTTTCCCGGCGCGACATTGCACCACGGCTTATGCGCTGAGTATTCCACCCATGCGATTGCGCGGTCTAACCACTCACTGGAGCGAACCGGAGGCTCGCTTTTAGGTGGATACACAGTCAGTTCGCGTCCGCACATTTCTATGTCATGGTCAGTTTGTGATTTCATTTCGCCTCCGGTCGCTCAGTTCCGTCGTTAGGCCACTTTGTCGCCCATAGCGCGTAGATTGGCCATGAGCCTTCTGGCATGTCGGCGCGTTCCTCTTGCTCCATTGCGTAGTCATGCGCCTCGCGCTCGTCTGGAAACACCATGTAGTCGTGGTCAATGTCTTTGTGACAAAACACCATGTAGGCCAGAGGCACGTCTTGGCGAACTTCTTCGGTGAGAGTTATCACCCGTGGCCTAACAACTCCATGCAGCGAACCGCGAGCGGCGCTGTCTGGTTTTTCGGTAACGTCTTTTACGCTCATAGTATTGTTATTCGCGGTCGCTGATGTCGGCGTTAGGTGTTATTTGCGTTTAGCCAGTTCGTAAATTTTTGTGAGTGTTTCCACATCCATATTTTCCAGCGCGTCTCGCCGCCATTCCCAATCATCGTTCCACTGGTTGCCGCTGAATCGCGCCAAACGCTTCGATTCCATCTCACATGCGAAGCTCATGGACTTGAATCCGCAGCCGACTATTGCATCTACCAAGATTTGTTTTATTATTTCCATGACACCTAACTTCCACTGGAGATTTTGCCACCACCCACAACGATTTCAAGCAAAATGTTGAACTTTTTTTAATTTCATGTAAGTATCTGAGGCTGTGAGAAAACCACGCGCCAAATCGAAGGAACA
>CAZZLB010000581.1:0-2298 GCA_964654655.1 uncultured Rhodoferax sp.
AAGATTCCATGACACTGCCGAGTCTAGCTGCTGCCATTTGACTGACAATAAGCCGCTCTGCCCATGAATTACGCCACGTCAAAAAAATGAACCCGGACGCCCAGAAACTCTGGTCTGCGCCCCGCTGGGCGCTGGCCGTCCTGCTGGCCGTGCTGGGCATGCTCGGCCCCTTCTCTATCGACACTTATTTGCCGGCGTTTTCCGGCATAGCCAGTTCGCTTGGAGCAACGCCGGTACAGATGCAGCAAACCCTGTCGGCCTATCTGTTCGGCTTTGCCTTCATGAGTCTGTTTCATGGTGCCATTTCAGACAGTCTGGGGCGCCGGCCAGTGGTGCTGTGGGGCTTGGCAGCGTTCACGATGGCGTCGGCCGGTTGCGCGCTGTCGCAAAACATCGGGCAACTGGTTTTCTTTCGCGCCATGCAGGGATTGTCCACGGGTGCAGGCATTGTGGTGGCGCGCGCTGTGGTGCGCGACATGTTTGCTCCAGCGCAGGCGCAGAAGGTGATGAGCCAGATCACCATCTATTTCGGTGTTGCGCCAGCGGTGGCGCCCATCATTGGTGGCTGGTTGTTCGTACACCTCGGTTGGCACAGCATTTTCTGGTTTCTCACTGCAGTGGGAGTTGCACTCTGGATCGCCAACTACAAACTCCTGCCGGAAACCCTGCACATCACGCACCGCCAACCGTTCAATGCGCCCAATCTGATGCAGGGCTACTGGCAACTGGGGCTGGATCCGCGCTTTTTGTTGCTGGCGTTGGCCAGTGGTGTTCCTTTCAATGGCATGTTTCTCTATGTTCTATCGGCTCCAGTTTTCCTGGGGGAACATCTGCGTCTGGCGCCCACCCAGTTCTTCTGGTTTTTTGTGCTCTCCATCAGTGGCATCATGGCTGGCGCCTGGGTCAGTGGGCGCCTGGCAGGCAAGATCGCTCCGAAGCGGCAAATCAAGTACGGCTTTGCCATCATGCTGCTTATTGCGCTCATCAATCTGGCTGCGAATATCCTGTTCAAGGCCGCAGCCTGGTGGGCGCTGATACCTGTTTCGATCTTCTCCTTTGGCTGGGCCATGATGGTCCCGGTGGTCACGCTGCTGGTACTCGATCTGCACCCGATGCGCCGCGGCATGGCATCGTCCCTTCAGTCCTTTATCGGGTCGACTGCCAACGGACTGGTCGCCGGGCTGATCGCACCGTTGGTCATGCATTCCACAGTAGCCATGGCAGCGGCTTCGCTGGCCATGATGTGCGTCGGTCTGGTCGCCTGGATCTACGTCCGCCGGCGCTGGCCAGAGATCGGTCAAGTGGTTCTGCATCCACTGCATTGAGCTGCCAAAAAACTTATGCGATCAGAGCCACCGGGAGAGTCCACCACCAAGATGCCAAGCGTTGCCATTCTGCTGTGCACGCTGCGTGGACACGACTACCTGCGCGCGCAACTCGACTCCATTGTCGGGCAGACGCACCCGTCGTGGGTGGTCTGGGTTTCCGATGACGGCTCGGATCACAGCACCCACGCCATTCTTGCCGAATACCACAATAGATTGGGCGGCTCCAGGTTCACCATTCTGCGTGGACCAGCCCAGGGATTTGCTGCCAACTTTCTTTCGCTGGCCTGCAACGCGAGCATCCGCGCCGACTACTACGCCTACGCCGACCAGGACGACATCTGGGAGCCGGAAAAACTGGCGCGGGCATTGCAGCAGCTTGTGGACATACCGGCAGACGTCGCTGCGCTCTATTGCGCCCGTACCCGCAAAGTCGATGCAGACAATCGGGACCTCGGTCTGTCACCACTGTGGACCAAAGCCCCCAGCTTTGCCAATGCACTGGTGCAAAGTATCGCCAGTGGCAACACCATGGTGTTCAACAGGGCGGCGCGCGATTTGCTGATTGCTGCCGGCCCCAAAATTCAAGTTGCGGCCCACGATTGGTGGACTTACCAGCTTGTGTCGGGCAGCGGCGGACGCGTCGTCTACGACAGCAAACCGACCGTGCGCTATCGCCAGCATCTTGACAATCTGATTGGCACCAATGGCACGTGGAGCGCCCGCATCCATCGCGCAGGCATGTTGCTTCAGGGGCGCTTTGGGAACTGGAGCCAGATGAACATCGCTGCACTGGGAGCGATGCGTAGCCACCTCACGGCAGAGAATCAAGACCGACTGGATGAATTCTCAAAAGCACGCCACGGAGGACTCCTTGGCAGATTGACAGCCTTTCGACGCTCGGGTGTCTATCGGCAGACCTGGCTTGGCAATCTGGGGCTTGTGGCAGCGGTCATCCTGAAGAGATTGTGAG
>CAZZLB010000582.1:0-2287 GCA_964654655.1 uncultured Rhodoferax sp.
CAAATCTCGGTATCGTGGGTGCCGGTGCCATGGGTCGCGGCATTGCCCAGATTGCGGCCCAGGCCGGCAGCACTGTCAAGCTGTTCGATATGCAAGCAGGTACTGCGCAAGCGGCACAGGCTTCGGTTTTTTCCCAGTGGGACAAACTTTGCGAGAAAGGTCGCCTCAACCCGGAGCAGACAGCGCAGTACAAGGCGCGCCTGCTGTGCGTCGACGCGCTCGCCGAACTCTCATCCAGCGATCTGATCGTCGAAGCGGTGATTGAACGTCTGGACGTCAAGACCAGGCTGTTCGCTGAGCTTGAGAGCATCGTTCAGCCCACCACTGTGTTGGCAACCAACACCTCTTCACTGTCAGTCACTGCGATCGCCGCGCAGTTGAAGCGACCCCAGCAGTTTGCCGGCTATCACTTCTTCAACCCCGTGCCGCTGATGAAGGTGGTCGAGGTTATCGCCGGATTAAAAACCAGCGCCACCGTGTGTACCGATCTGGCGGGCTATGCCAGGCAAATGGGACACACGCCGGTGCAGGCCAATGACAGTCCGGGCTTCATCGTCAACCATGCCGGGCGTGGCTACGGCACCGAGGCACTGCGCATCGTCGGCGAAGGTGTGACTGACTTCACCACCATTGACCGCATACTGAAAGACCAGATCGGTTTCAAACTCGGCCCCTTTGAATTGATGGACCTGACGGCGCTCGATGTTTCGCATCCGGTCATGGAATCAATTTACCACCAGTACTTTGAAGAGCCGCGCTATCGACCCAGCATCATCACGGCCCAACGCCTCGCGGGTGGTGTTGTTGGAAACAAGGTGGGCGAGGGTTTTTACAAATACGTGGGCGGTGTTGCGCAGATCAATGCGGAGCCAGTCGCGCCGCAGGTTGACGAAATGCCGCCGGTGTGGTTGTCGCCACGTGCCGCGCGGCGCGCTGAACTTCTCCTCTTGCTGAAGAATCTGGGTGCCCGCATTGAAACTGGCGCTGCGCCATCAGCGCAGGCGTTGACGCTGGTCGCTCCACTGGGCTTTGACGTGACGACCGTAGCTGTGGTGGAGCGACTTGACCCGGCGCGCACCATCGGCATTGACATGCTGGTGGACGATGCCAGCACCAAGCGCCGCGTGCTGGCGACCAACCCCGCCACCCGCGCTGACATGCGCCGCGCCGCCCACGCACTGATGGCACGTGACGGCAAGGCAGTCAGCGTGATTCGCGATAGTGGTGGCTTCGTCAGCCAGCGCGTGGTGGCGACCATCGTCAACATCGCCAGCGACATGTGTCAGCAAAACGTCTGTACACCCGCCGATCTGGAAACCGCAGTGACACTCGGGCTGGGCTATCCGCTCGGGCCACTGGCAATGGGCAACCTGTACGGCCCGACCAACGTTCTTGAGGTCCTGTTCAACATGCAGACCGTCTATGGCGATCCACGCTACCGTCCCAGCCCCTGGCTGCGCCGGCGCGGCGCCATCGGCCTGAGCCTGTTGCACGAGGAGGACTGAGCCATGCACGTTGCGATCCTGGAAGACGATGGTGACCAGCGTGCCTTGCTCGAGTTGTGGGTTGGCAGTGGCCAGCACACGACGCGTGGCTTCGGGATGGCCGCAGAACTCATCGAAGGTGCCAAGCGGGAACGTTTTGACTTGCTGCTGATTGACTGGATGCTGCCCGACGGCACCGGGGCCGATGTCTTGCAGTGGATCCGAAGCAACCTGGGCTGGGATATCCCTGTGGTGGTAGTCACGGCGCGCGACGATGAGGCAACGGTGGTCGCCGCTTTGAAAATGGGTGCGGATGACTATGTGGTCAAACCGCCCAAACCGATGGAATTGCTCGCCCGACTGGAAAACGTCGCCAGACGCGTCAAACCAGGAGGGTTGCCGGTGCTGCGGCTCGGTTCCTATGAAGTCGATATTGCAAGTCACCGCCTGAGCCTGGACGGCGCGCCGATCACGCTGACACAAAAAGAATTTGACCTGTCTGTGTACCTGTTTCAGAACCCGGGCAAGCTGCTGTCGCGCGATCACTTGCTGAACAAGATCTGGGGCCTGAACACTGATGTCGATACCCGCACCGTCGACACCCACATCAGCCGCTTGCGCAAGAAGCTGCTGCTCGACGGCAGCAAAGGCTGGAAGTTGACCCCGATCTACGGTTACGGATACCGCTTTGACCGCGTCGATGAGGCCGCCTGAATTGTGAAGACTTCCATCCTCTACGCCGGTCTGGCTTCGCCGCACGCAGGCTGGGTTGCCATTGATGAACTTGCCGAATTGCTGGCACA
>CAZZLB010000583.1:0-2277 GCA_964654655.1 uncultured Rhodoferax sp.
CGGTGGTGGCTGATTAAGCAGTGATTGTCAGCCCAAAATCAACCTGCTACGCATTGCGCGTGCATATCCTGCACAGAAATCACGTCCAGATGATCCACATGCGGCATGCCCTGCACAGCCGCTTCGGCGCCGGCAATCGTGGTAAACGTTGTAACACGTGCCAGCAGGGCCGAGGTCCGAATCTGCCTGGAGTCGGCGATGGCATTGCGCCGCTCCTCGACAGTGTGAATGACCATCACAATCTCGTTGTTTTTGATCATGTCGACAATGTGCGGGCGCCCCTCGGTCACCTTGTTCACGCTGGCGCAGGAGACACCGGCAGCTTTGATGGAGGCTGCCGTGCCTTTGGTTGCCAGTACGGCAAAGCCCATGTCAGACAGGGCACGTGCCACCTCGATGGCGCGTGGCTTGTCGGTGCCCTTGACCGAAATAAAAACCTTGCCTGATGATTCACCCGGAACTGCGGAAGGTCTCGGTAACTTGGTGCCAGCACCAATCTGGGATTTGACAAAGGCCTCGCCGAAGGTCTTTCCAACGCCCATGACCTCGCCGGTCGATTTCATCTCCGGTCCGAGAATGGTGTCTACTCCTGGAAACTTGACGAATGGAAAGACCGCCTCCTTGACACTGAAATACGGTGGTGTCGCCTCCGCGCCGATTCCCTGCGATGCCAGAGACTGGCCAACCATGCAACGCGCGGCCACCTTGGCGAGTTGAATTCCTGTGGCTTTCGATACAAATGGCACAGTACGCGAAGCGCGCGGATTCACCTCAAGCACGTAAATCACATCCTTGCCATCAATGTTCTGGATGGCGAACTGCACGTTCATCAAACCGACCACATTCAGGGCGCAGGCCATGGCAGCGGTCTGACGCTTGATCTCCGTCACCGTCGCGTCAGACAGGCTGTAGGGTGGTAGCGAGCAGGCCGAGTCCCCGCTGTGCACCCCCGCTTGTTCGATGTGTTCCATGACACCACCAATAAAGGTACGTCCTGCTTCAGTCGCCGAACCGGCATCACGCAGGCAGTCCACGTCGCACTCGATGGCATCATTCAGAAATCGATCCAGCAGCACTGGCGAGTCGTGGCTCACCTTGACCGCCTCACGCATGTAGCGCTCGAGGTCGCGCTGTTCGTGCACGATCTCCATGGCACGACCACCAAGCACATAGCTGGGACGAACCACCAGCGGGTAACCCAGGGCGGCCGCCTTTTCGAGCGCTTCCGGTTCAGTCCGGGCAGTTGCATTGGACGGCTGGCGCAGACCCAGGGTATGAAGCAATTGCTGAAACCGCTCGCGGTCCTCCGCCGCGTCAATCATGTCGGGCGATGTTCCGATAATGGGAACCCCGTTGGCTTCCAGATCGAGCGCGAGCTTCAGGGGCGTCTGACCGCCATACTGCACGATCACGCCCAGAGGCTGTTCCTTGTCGACGATCTCAAGCACGTCCTCCAGGGTGAGCGGCTCGAAATAGAGCCGGTCCGACGTGTCGTAGTCGGTCGACACGGTCTCCGGGTTGCAGTTGACCATGATGGTCTCGTAACCATCCTCGCGCAGCGCCAGCGCAGCATGCACGCAGCAGTAGTCAAACTCGATGCCCTGACCGATCCGGTTCGGACCGCCGCCAAGCACCATGATCTTTTTCCTGCTGGTTGGCGCCGCTTCACACTCCGAACCCGCTGCCTCGTAGGTAGAGTACATGTAGGCGGTGTTGGTGGAAAACTCGGCCGCGCAGGTATCGACCCGCTTGTAAACCGGTCGCACTCCCAACGCGCGACGCTTCTCCCGAATGGCCCTGTCGGTGGTCTTGAACTGGCGTGCCAGTCGACGGTCGGAAAAACCCCTTTGCTTCAAGGAACGCAGGGTTGCCGCATCGATACCGTCCAGCGGGTTGCCGCCCTGGCGCGCCGGCAAACGCTCAATTTCCAGTTCAATCTTCACAATCTGCTCGATCTGGACAAGGAACCAGCGGTCGATCCTGGTCAATGCGAAAACTTCATCCACACTCCAGCCGGCAGCGAATGCATCACCGACGTACCAGATCCGGTCCGGACCCGGCTCACCCAATTCCTTCTCCAGCAACTCACGGTCCTGCGTCTTCTCGTTCATGCCGTCAACACCGACTTCCAGGCCACGCAGGGCTTTCTGGAACGATTCCTGAAAAGTGCGGCCAATCGCCATCACCTCACCCACCGACTTCATCTGTGTGGTCAAACGGCTGTCGGCCGCGGGGAACTTCTCGAAGGCGAAGCGCGGGATCTTGGTCACCACATAG
>CAZZLB010000584.1:0-2276 GCA_964654655.1 uncultured Rhodoferax sp.
TGGGCGTGGCCACCGGCGTCAGCGGGTCGTCCTGCGGGCGCGTCATCGGCTAGCTTCGAGAGCTCGTCCGTCATGGCATGAGCCATGCGACGACCGATGTAGTCAGCCTCGGCCAGCTTGGCCGCAGCTTCCTTCTTCTGGGAGTACTCCTGGGCAGCCGCTCCGATGAGCTCCGCGGGCTCCTCAGCCTCGGCGGTCTTGAACGTCTCGTTCCAGAGGTAGGAGAGCTGATCCTCCGACACCTGGTTGAGATCGATGCCGTTGCTGGCAGCCAGCTTGGCGAAGAGCTCGACCTGGGCCTGCTTCTCAAAGTCCTGGTCAGCCGTGTCGTTGGTGAAGTACGCGGAAACGAGATCGCTCATGCTCATGGACGTGATCCTTAGGTTTGGTATGCGTGGGTCACGTGGTGCTCGAGGGGAGTGCCCTCTCCACGCTGGCGAACTTCGCCAGATCAATCTGCCTGCTCACATGCCGCGCGCCGACTTCGTTTAGGAAGGCGGTCTGAAGGTACGCGACTGAGAGGGGGCTAAACATGTCTTCGGGTGCCGCTGTTGCTAGCTTACGGATTTCTGCCTGGGATGGGTAGGAAGAATCGCCTACCAATGCGTGGGAGTATGCGGCTAGGTCCAGGAGCTGGGTACGGTACGAGGTGTACGCAGCAGCAATCTTACGCAGCACATCAGAGTAAAGGGAAGAAGCAGAACGCTTCTCTTTCATCGGAGTGTTTCCGCTGATCACTACTACACGCCGCTCGATAGCCGGAGCTAGCGCAGAGCGATGTGCAAGAAAAGGCATCAAAAGCCGGGCCAATGCACTCATAAAGTGGTCAGGCCCAAGGCTCATGGGGGAGCACTCATCGCTGCCGGAGAAGACAGAATTATGCCGGTCAAGATCGTCAGCAATATCTCGACGACCGATGTTGACCAGTACAATTCTCTGGAACTCATGTGGCTTGAGCACGATACCCAGCCCGCCCGTAGTGGACAACGAAGTCTCCAGCGGAACCTTGGACAACGTCTCCAGCATGCTACTGGGAAGGTCGGACTCAGCCGCAGCTAGTGCTGGTACAGCTTTGCCTGCGAACTGAGAGGGCACCACATCCTTGGTGATCTCGCTACGCTTGAGCTTCGCTGACTTGCCCAGGAAGGCGAGCTTGAGAACATCATCCTGCAAAGCCGCCTTCTTCTCGAGATGTGCCTTCAGCAGCGCGATGTCCGCCTGATCTTTCTCCCGGTTGAGATGCTTCTTCATCTCCAATGTATGCGGGAGGCTCATGAGCTGTAGCCCACCCTTATGCACCCGCCCATCGATCACACGATCGCCAAAGCCCTTGGCGAGGTTGTCCATGTCGTTGTGGGCATCTACCTCGTAGCCGTGATGAACCGCTTGGATGTGCTCCTTGGGAAGGCCTGGGACGTAGACGTCCAGATCCTTCAGTCCCGGACGGTACCCCTGGAAGTACATCGAAGCACCCGCGCCAATGGCGTACGGGGAATCCTTGGGTAGCCCCTGGGACTCCAGGAAGCTACGCATGCTCTTCCCCGCATCCGAAACCACCTTGGGGTCTGGCTTGAATGGTGCGGCAGCCGTCTTCTCCGTATACCCGAGCTTCTCGGCCAGCTCGGCACTCCCGCCGATGTCCCAGAACGCACCACCACCACTGCCCGCGATCTTCATCATGGTTTTGGCGGTCTTGTCCGCGCCGATGAAGACGAAGCTGATGTCGAAGAACTTGGGGTAGTCGTTGTAGACGAACACCTTCCTGCCATCCGGCAAGATTTTGTTCATCGCCTTCTTGGCGTGATCACAATAGTCCGCTCGAGTGATGCTCACCCCGCGGATATTGTGCTTGTTCTTGTGCCACTTGAGCACCGCCTCACCAGGATGCTTGTGTACCTTGGGATCGAAGGTCTCCTGCGCGGCCCTATAGGTCTTCCAGTCCAGGCAGATGCTGCAAGTATCGAACGGAACTTTGCAACCCATGCTGACGTCAGGGAACTGACCAGCCTGTAGCTTGTCCCACACAGCCTGCCCGCCGAACTGAACGCACTTGGCCTTGTCCACGCGCGTAACAAGCTCGACCCGCTTCATGCGATCGTTCCAGACCGCCAACTCTACTTCACCGAACGCTCGCGTAGCGTCCTTGTTGCGATGATGCGCGTAGGGATGCGCGTAGTAGAACGTGGGGTACCCGTACGTCCAATCCTTCGCGCGGATCTTGTCCAACAGGGGGTTGTTACCCCAGTCATCTGGGCGATGAATCAAAGAGGCTTCGG
>CAZZLB010000585.1:0-2270 GCA_964654655.1 uncultured Rhodoferax sp.
CGGTAAAGAGATTTTCCGGCCGCCCCAGGCCCGGCATGGACTGGGCTTGAGGAAGACCGGAAACGAGGAGAATTATAGCGGTTTCAGCCCTGTTCCAGAAAACGCTGGGCATCCAGCGCCGCCATGCAGCCGGTGCCGGCGCTGGTGATGGCCTGGCGGTAGACGTGGTCTTGCACGTCGCCAGCGGCAAAGATGCCGGGAACGCTGGTCATCGTGGCGAAGCCGCCAGAGCCACCCTGCGTCACGATATAGCCGCCAGCCATTTTGAGCTGGCCCTGGAAGATCTCGGTATTGGGGGCGTGGCCGATGGCGATAAAGCAGCCCTGCAGCTGCAAGTCCTCGGTTTTCCCGGACTGCACGTTTTTCAGCCGCACACCGGTCACGCCACTGGCATCGCCCAGCACTTCATCCAGGGTGCAAAAGGTTTTCAGTTCAATTTTTCCAGCGCCGACTTTCTCCATCAGCTTGTCGATCATGATGGGCTCAGCCTTGAACCTGTCGCGCCTGTGAATCAGGATGACCTTGCTGGCGATGTTGGACAGATAAAGCGCCTCCTCGACGGCCGTGTTGCCACCTCCGACCACGCAGCAGACCTGATCACGGTAAAAGAAGCCGTCGCAAGTGGCGCAACCAGAGACACCGCGTCCCATGAAGGACGCCTCCGAGGGCAGCCCCAGGTATTTGGCGGAGGCACCCGTGGCAAGAATGAGGGCGTCGCAGGTGTAGCTGCCACTGTCGCCCTTCAGGGTAAATGGACGATTCTGGAAATCCACGCTGTGGATGTGATCAAAGACGATCTCGGTCTTGAAGCGCTCGGCGTGTGCCAGAAAGCGCTGCATCAGCTCAGGCCCTTGCACGCCGTCAACGTCGGCCGGCCAGTTGTCGACTTCGGTGGTGGTCATGAGTTGACCGCCCTGCGCAATGCCAGTGATAAGTAGCGGCTTCAGATTGGCGCGCGCCGCATAGATAGCCGCCGTGTAGCCAGCCGGGCCGGAGCCGAGAATCAGGACTTGGACATGCCGAATGGTAGACATTGTGAACGCTTTCTTGGATAAAGTTGCAAGGCCCGTGTACAGTCACACATAGTATGACCTATTCAATCAATACTTTAACGTCTTCTCAGTCAGAAGCGGAGCCGGAGCGTTCTGGCTGGCGCCGTTTTGCCGACGAATTTGGCCTGACGACCGGTCTGGTCATGCTGATTTTCTGGGTGCTTTCGCTTCTGACCTACTCCGCACAGGATGTGGCCTGGTCAACTTCTGGAGGCGCGCCGACGATTCAAAACCGCGGTGGATTGCTTGGCGCCTGGCTGGCCGATGGCAGCTACTTTTTGTTCGGATTTTCGGCTTGGTGGCTGGTTGCCGCGGGCTTGCGTGTCTGGCTTTCCGGATTGGCACGCTGGTTGCGGGGCCATGATCTGATGACACCGGCCGACCCCGCTCGGCAGCAAACATCCGTCCTTGGCTCCCGGCGAGTAGCGTTCTGGTGTGGTCTGGTGTTGCTGCTTTGCGCCAGTGCGGCACTGGAGTGGGCGCGCCTGTACAGCCTGGAAGCACGCTTGCCAGGGCACGGCGGCGGCGTGCTGGGCTATCTGGTTGGCCCGCTGAGTGTTCGTCTGTTTGGTTTCGTCGGCTCCGCACTGGTCACGCTGGCCCTGGCCTTGGTGGGGGTCGCGCTGGTGTTCCGTTTTTCCTGGGCGCAGCTGGCCGAGCGTCTGGGTGCATGGCTTTATTTTCAGATCGACTCCAGGCGCGAAAAGCGGGAACTCGAGCAGGATCTGGCGCTGGGTCAACAAGCCATGCGTGAGCGCGAGGAGGTCGTGATTGAGGAGCAAGAGGAACTGGTAGAGCACCATGCCTTGCCCTTGCGGATTGAGCCGGTGCTGGCCGATGTACCCAAGAGCGAGCGTGTCGCCAAGGAGCGGCAGAAGCCCCTGTTTGTCGAGTTGCCCGACAGCCGCTTGCCGCAAGTCGATCTGCTCGACGGCGCATTGCTGCGCCAGGAGACGGTGTCGTCCGAGACGCTGGAGATGACCAGCCGGATGATAGAGAAGCGACTGAAGGATTTCGGCGTTGAGGTGCGTGTCGTGCTGGCACAGCCGGGGCCAGTCATTACCCGCTACGAGATTGAACCGGCGGTTGGCGTGAAAGGTTCGCAGATTGTCGGTCTGGCCAAGGATCTGGCGCGCTCCCTGAGCCTGGTGTCGATCCGTGTGGTGGAGACGATCCCGGGCAAGAATCACATGGCACTGGAGTTGCCTAACGCCAAGC
>CAZZLB010000586.1:0-2267 GCA_964654655.1 uncultured Rhodoferax sp.
CTGACCAAGGTCCATCTTGAAAACCTCACGCATCGCAAACCGAACCAGCTATCCGGTGGGCAGCAGCAGCGCGTGGCACTGGCGCGCGCACTGGTGTTCGAGCCGCGGCTGGTGTTGATGGACGAGCCGCTGTCGGCCCTGGACAAGAAGCTGCGCGAAGAAATGCAGCTGGAGATTCGCCGGTTGCACCGCGAACTCGGCGTCACCATGGTGTTTGTCACACACGACCAGTCCGAAGCCATGACGCTGTCGGATCGGGTCGCGGTTTTCAATCAGGGCCGCATTGAGCAACTCGCTTCACCGAAAGATTTGTACGACGCACCGGCCAACCCTTTTGTTGCCAATTTTCTAGGCGACAACAACATGCTGGACTGCACGCTGGAAGCAGGACTGCCGGCTGGCGCTGCATCCGGCACGGGACACGTCAAGACCGCAGCGGGGCAAGCCGTGCAATCCCGCATTTGCACAACGCAACCGCTGGCAAGCAAGGACGCGGTCAAGCTCTGTGTGCGACCCGAGTTTCTTCGGGTGGCAGCGGACGCCGCAACACTGGCCACGCCAAACTGCTTGAACGCCACGCTTCTCGACCTGATTCATCAGGGCGACCACTGGCGTCTGGTGGCACGGCTGGAGGGCGTAGCGCAAAGTGGCAAAGAGGCGCCGCAATGGTTTGCAAAGATCAGCCCGGGGGCTTTGCCCGCGGGTCTGGTGGTGGGGCAAAACCTGTGTCTCGGGTTCCGGCCCGAAGACGCTTGGGTGTTTTGATGGTTGGGTGTTCGTTCTTATTTTTACAACGGAGAGCAGATATGAAGAAGCAAGTATTGGCAACGGTCGCAGTTGCCGCCACCCTGGCCTGTCTGGGCACCCAGGCACTGGCGCAGTCGCGTGATTTGAACGTCGTCTCATGGGGCGGCGCCTACCAGGATGGGCAGAAGGAAGTCTTCTTCAAGCCCTTCAACGCGACCGGCACCAAGCTGACCGACGAAGCCTGGGACGGCGGCCTGGGCGTGCTGCGCACCAAGATCAAGGGTGGCAACAACAACTGGGACGTGGTGCAGGTCGAGGCCGATGAACTCGAAGTGGGTTGTGACGAAGGTCTCTACGAGAAGCTTGACGTGAACAAGATCGGTGGCGCGGCGCGCTACCTGCCGGGCACGGTGCACGCCTGCGGCGTTGGCGCCATCATCTACAACCTGGTGCTGGCCTATGACGGCGACAAGATGAAGGCTGCCCCCAATGGCTGGGCTGACTTCTTCGACAGCAAGAAGGTTCCCGGCAAGCGCTCCATCCGCAACGGCGCCAAGTGGAACCTGGAAATCGCACTGATTGCTGACGGCGTCCCGGCCAAGGACGTCTACAAGGTGCTGCGCACCAACGAAGGCGTGGAGCGTGCTTTCAAGAAGCTCGACACCGTCAAGGCAGATCTGGTGTTCTGGAAGAGCGGCGCGCAACCCCCGCAGATGCTGGCAGCCGGTGACGTGGTCATGACCACTGCCTACAACGGCCGCATCACCGCCGCCAACGAGAAGGACAAGAAGAACTTCAAGATGGTCTGGAAAGACACGCCCTACACGCTGGACAGCTGGGTCATCATGAAGGGCACGCCGCAAAAGGCCAACGCCGAGAAGCTGGTGGAGTTCATGGGCCGTGCCGAGAACCAGGCCAAGCTGCCCAAGTACGTGCGCTATGGCGTCACCAATGCCTCGGCCTCCACACTGGTGGACAAGTCGCTCATGGGTGAACTGCCAACCAACCCCGACATTCACAAGCAGGCCTTTGCCGAAGACGTGAAGTTCTGGATTGACAACGGCGACAAACTCGCCGAGCGCTGGACCAAGTGGGCTGGCACCAAGTAAGTAGCTTGCACTGAGCCTGCCATGCTGCTGCGCCACCGAAGTGCCCTGCTGTTACCCCTTTCGGGGTTTCTGCTGGTGTTCTTTGTGGCGCCGCTGGTCTGGCTGCTCTCGCTGGCGGTGCGCGAGGCCGAAGTACCGCGCGCCTTGCCGCGCACCCTGACGACCCTGCAAAGCTGGCACAGCGGCCAGCCCCTGCCGGCACCCCTGTTTTCCGGCTTTGCGCAGGATCTGGTGGAAGCACGCGCTGCCAGCACGCTGGCCGACGCCGCAAGGCGCCTCAATTACGAAGTGAATGGCGTGCGCAGCACCTTGATGCGCGCCGCCCGTGAAGTCTCCTCGGCCCCGTCTGGAACGGTATTTGACAGCGCGTTTTTCAGCGCCGTCGATCCAACTCTGGTCAGCCCCGAATTC
>CAZZLB010000587.1:0-2261 GCA_964654655.1 uncultured Rhodoferax sp.
CGAACAATGCCTTGCTGAATGGCACCAACACCTTCACCGGCACGAACAATTTCACAGGGAAAGTCATCATCACCAACTCGGCCAGCACGATCAGCGGCGACGGCGCGGGGCTGACGAATATCTCTTTTTCAGCTAACACGATTGCAGTTCGCAATCTCTACGCGCAAACAACAAATATACTAATATCAAGCTCTGCGGTTTCAGCTACTCCACTAACAAACAACGGTAATTATTCATCTGCTTCTGGGTTGCTTGAATACACAATGCCTGCATTGTTGGGCAGTAATTCTTCAGTCGCTATTTTTACTGAGATCGTAAAAACCAGCGCACAGCCTGCCAATATAAGCATTTGCTACTATGTTGGCACAAACACTAACTCAGTATTTTACACAGCAACACTAGCAAACACTAGCGCTGGAGTTTCCGCTGCTGCTCATCCTACTTTTCTATTTAATAATTCTCATTCATTCACGTCTCAACTTGCGTTTGCTTCGGCATCTTGGGGCGGTGGAATTTCAGACGCTCGTAATATGTATCCGTCCAACTATGTTGATACCAGCGTTCCGTGGAAACTCTACATCGGAATTTGGTCAACTGTGGCTGCAACAAACATAATCATTCCGATTCTAACGGTAGATGAATACTATCGACCATGAGCCAAGATCAATTCAACACAGACTCAACGGACGCGATGAGTGGGAATCCGTGAAAGCTACCAAACCCAATGGATGAAGCGATGATTCAAGAAGCAGAGCTTAGACATGAGATTGCCCAGCTCTCAACCAGGGTGGCATCTCTGGAGAACCAGTATCAGACCACGCTGCTTTCGGTCTTGAAGGGGTTGAAGGGGTCCGACGATGGCGATGGGCTCGGACTTTACGAGCGCGTCCGTTCGATCAGCACCATGCAGCAGGCTTTGATGGCGCGCTTTGAGACGTGGGAGAGTAACGCGACGGCCAGAATCGTCGCCCTCGAAAAAACCTGCGCCGAGCACGCAGCGGAAAAGCAAGCGGTAATCTTTTCAGGAAAAGCACTCTGGTTTGTTGTCGTAGCCGTCTCCGGTGTGATAGCTTTCCTTGTGAGCTTGATGAAATGAATACCACCACCATGTCCGACGTTGGAAGAACGAACTTCATGCAGCGACTCGACCGGGAGATTGCGCGGGTCATGGAGCTGAGTTCGGTGGAGAAAGTTCGCATCTTGATCGTCGAGGACGATGAGGGTTGCCGGAATGCTTTCAAGACCATCTTCAAAGATTCCCGCCTTTCGCGCTGCGCGGTGGAGTTTGCTGAGTCGGTGAACGAAGCGATGGCGCTGATTGCCACCCGCGTATTCGATTTGCTGGTGTTGGACTACAAGCTTGCGGACGGCACGGCGGCGGACCTGGTGCGCCAGTGGCGGCAGTTTGGTTACGAGGTGCCATTCGTGTGCGTGTCCGGCGACGAGACGCGGGACGAGGAGATGCAGCAGCTTGGGGCGTTGAACTTCATCTCGCGGGAATGCGCCTCGGAACCATCAGCTTTGGAGCGCGTCATCCGCTACGCGCTGCACAATTACTGGAAAGCGACGGCCAGCGGATTCTGCCAACAGAACTGAGCCGTGACCAATCCCCTCGCCAATAACTCGGCCATCTGGACCAGCTCGGCAATTCGTGGGGCGATCTACTTCACCATCCCAACGGTGACAACCTTCCTCACCCAGACCGAGACAACGGCGGCTCTGTCGGATTTCACATGGTTCCAGTGGAGTCGGATCATCCTTTCCTCGCTCCTCTCTGGGCTGGTGGCCATCAAGGCGTTTCTCGACCAGTCCCTTTCCAGTGCTCCAAAACAGCCTTGACGGTGCCCGTGCGGAGCGTAGCGTGCCGCCATGAAACGAATCCTGCCGCTGCTCCTCCTTACTGTTTTCACCCTCACCGGCTGCGTCGCGTCGGTCAACACCAAGGACGTGACCCGCATCACTGTCACCACGACCGGCCTGCGGATCGGAGTCGGCACGGTGGACCGGACGCCGGAGTTCATCGCCGGTCGCAGTCAGGTGGACTACATCAAGGTGCCCACTGGACTGAACGGCACGAATGCCTCCGCGAGCGACGCCGCCACGGTGCCGCAGGCAGTCTTCGGCTACGAGCTGAACACTTCGAGCCCGCTGTTCGGACGCGGTGCCATGACGGCCACCACCAGCACGGGGACCAACGGGGTCCAGACGCTCTTGGGAGGGCAGCATTCGCCGATCAATGGCGGCACCGGCACGAACGCGGT
>CAZZLB010000588.1:0-2261 GCA_964654655.1 uncultured Rhodoferax sp.
CCCTAGTTGCATACTACAACTCTAAGGGGTACCCCTAAATTTGTAGTATGCAACTGTAGAAGAGTTAGTAAGGAAACCAGTAAGCCCGAAACGGGCTCTTTTTCTCAGATTTGAGAAAAAGTTTGTCAAGAATTCTCATTTTTGAGAAAATGAGGCTCGGGCTCGGGCTCGGGCTCGGATACATCTGGGAGATTAGTTTTATGCGTAAGTGCAAAGAGTGCGAGAAGAAGCATCTTGGAACCGCGCTTTACAAGAAAGGCGTGATGTTTGATTCGGAAATCACGGCCGCTAGTGAGGAGGGTGACGAGCGTTGGATTAGACTTTTGGGGTACGGACCTAAGGAACTCGAGGAGGTGCTTACTGAAGAGAAAAGTATCGATACCTTCGATAGGCACTGGTTTCCTGAGGGGTATATCGAACTCGTTAGGGTATTTGCGTACATTCGCGAGCTTCCTGAGTATCCGATTCGGGAGTATAACATCATTGGTACACTGAGAATCGCGGAGGAGGACGTGAAAGAGCTGCGGGATGTGATTCGTACTTTGAGACGGGAGTATCAGAAAGAAGGAAACTCGAATCAACTCTGGGAAAATCTTTTCGACATCGTGCTGGAAATGTCTAACAAGATCGACAATCCGTAGGACCGGGAACCGAAATTAGTGTTGAGGAACTGGATCCCTAGGGAACCTGGTTCCTAGGAACCTGTTTCTCTCTCTCGGAGGTAATGCTTGTGTTAAAGTATCTTTCGCCCACTAGTATCGCGCTCGCGCTCGAGGACCCTATGGCCTTCCATAGGAAGTACGTACTAGGACAAAAGGAGACGTTCGTTCAGACGCCGGCCATGGCCTTAGGTGCCGCTTTTGATGCGTACCTCAAGGGTGAGATCCGAGATAGGCTATACGGAGACAAGGGCATCGCTGGGGAACTGTTTGAGCGTAATGTGGATCCTCAGAATAGGGACCATGCCAAGGTACACGGATACAGGGTCTTCAAGGCGTACTTGGGTTCTGGATTCTTGGGGCTCATGGAGGAAGTGTCTAAAGCTAGAGGCGTGGTTAGGATGGAGGAGACAGTAGAGGACGTTGTCGCGGGTGTGCCCTTGTTGGGAAAACCGGATCTTTATTGGTACGATGATTCCGGACGGCATACCGTGTTGGATTTCAAGGTTAACGGCTACATGTCCAAAAGTAAGATGTCGCCAAAGAAAACAGGCGACTGGGTCGCGGGCGTCAATGTCCACGATCTAAAACCGGTGCAGGATTGGGTGTTGCAACTCTGTGTGTACGGATGGGTACTAGGGGAGGGCATCGGGGCGGATACTATGTATGGGATTGAGCAGATGCTTGGGCCCGATTGCCTGTATCATAAGTATAGGTGGAGGGTTCCACGCGAAGATCAGGTTGAGCTAATGGGTAAGATCAAGGATATATGGGAGAAACTCACTACGCTAGGTAGGATAGTTACTCCAGAGCAAGATGAAGCGTGTAGAGATTCCGTGTTCAATGCTTTGATTCGGTGAACAAAAGGCCCTCGGGGAATACTCTCCGAGGGCCTTTTTGTCTCTTGATTCGAAACCAATGTCTATCGTGCTCGTGTCTCTTTGATTCGAAACCAATGTCTCTTGGCTCGAAACCAATGTCTCTTGGCTCGAAACCAATGTCTCTTGGCTCTCGTCTCTTGTACAGGGCTCGAAACCATTGTCTCTTGGCTCGAAACCAATGTCTCTTGTACAGGGCTCGAAACCAATGTCTCGAAACTAGGGAAAAAAAGTGACCCTAAAATTGTTTAAAATTTGGTCCCAAACACACTTTTTCTCAAAAATGAGAAAGGTTCTGAGGCCTTTTTCTCAAATTTGAGAAAAGTGCCTAACTCGATTGGTTACTGACTGTTTCCCTAAGCCTCTAGCCCGAGCCTCGAGCCTTTGCCCTAGGCCAAGTCACCTACCCAAACAGTCAGTAACGAAAGCGGTAATTGGCTCTACGGGGCCCTAGGGATGCCCTAGCGTGCCCTAGGGGAGGCACCTTCCGGGTCCACCATAACAGGTGCCTGAGACGGCCGTTGAGGCCCTAGGGCCTACCATGGCCCTTGGGCAGGGTGCCCTTACTGGATTCCTACTAACTCTTCTACAGTTGCATACTGCAAATTTAGAGGCACCCCCTAGAGTTGTAGTATGCAACTGTGGGGGGGTTAGGACCACATCCAGTAGCCCGAGCCCGAGCCCGAGCCCGAGCCCGAGCCCGAGCCCGAGCCCGAGCCCGAGC